>CALMJO010000272.1 GCA_937864375.1 uncultured Spirochaetota bacterium | reverse complement strand
TGATGGCATATGCAGAGCCGTTTTAAAGAGGGGTTTAAAGAGGTACCCTTAAGATAAAAAATATCTTTACAAGGGACCAAATCGAGCCTATGAAACGTGGTATCATATCCAGTCATTCAGAAAAAAGGCCCACGACAATACACCCATGCCCAAACCGCCCCTGAGAATACAGACAACCACGCTATGGGAATACCCATCGCAGAATTACGGCAAGGGAACGCAGGGCAACCAGGACTACATAGGCGCCACTCCCTCGTATATCATATGGAACCTCCTCCAGCGCTATACAAGGGAAGGAAACCTGGTAGTAGACCCCATGTGCGGCAGCGGCACGACCCTGGACGTCTGCAGTGACACGGGACGCAAGGGAATGGGGTTCGACATCAATCCGGTTCGGGAGGATATTAAGCATGCCGATGCGCGGTCGCTTCCGCTCGGAGACGGGAGGGCCGATTTCGTGTTCGTGGACCCGCCCTACGGCGACAACGTCGAATACTCCGACCGCGACGAATGTATAGGAAGGATAAGCGCGACCTCGCCGGATTATTTTCACGCCATGGAAATGGTCATTCATGAAACCTGGCGCATCCTTCACCCGGACAGGCACATGGCGCTGTACGTATGCGATTATTTTAATAAGAAAAAGGGTTTTGTTCCAATAGGATTTCACCTGTTCACGATCATGTCACGGCTGTTCGTACCGGTCGACATAGTCACCGTGGTGCGCCACAACAAGTCGCTCAAGATGGGCAACTTCCACAAGGCGGCGGAGGATGGTAATTTCTACTTGCGGGGCTTCAACTACCTGTTTATCATGAAGAAGGAGAAGCAGAGGAATGTTTCAACCGGACCTCAGCCTCAAAGGAAAAATCATCGTAATCGATGACGAGCCCAGCGTCCGCAAGCTCATCAAGCGCCTTCTCGAGCGCAAGGGCCACGACGTCGATACCGCGAAGACCGGCGAGGAGGGGGTCGCCAAGATCCTCGACAACGAGTACGACATCGTAATCACCGACATGCTCCTGCCGGGGATGGACGGCATGGCCGTGCTCGAAAAGATAAAGGAGCACACCCCGGGCATCGACGTGGTGCTCATCACCGGCTTCGGCTCCATCGAGTCGGCGGTGTCCTTCATGAAGGCGGGCGCGCTCGATTACATAACCAAGCCCATAAACAGCGACCACCTTGAAATCGTGATCCAGAAGGCCATCGAGCGCAAGGAGCTCATCAAGGCCGCGCGGGAGCGCGATCTCTATTTCAAGATGTCGCTCACCGACAGCCTCACGGGTCTTTTCAACCACAAGTACTTCCAGGAGCAGGTGCAGCGCCAGATCGTGCACTCCAAGCGCAAGACCCAGAGCCTCTCGATCATGCTGGTCGACATCGATGATTTCAAGAAGGTGAACGACAACTTTGGCCACCAGACGGGCGACCACGTTCTTCAGATCATTTCCACCTCGATCCTCAAGGCGTGCAGGAGCCATGACACCGTGGCGCGCTACGGCGGGGAGGAGTTTGGCGTCATCCTCCCGGAAACCGACCAGGAAAAGGCGCGTGCCGTCGCCCTGCGCATACAGGAAACCATCGCGGGACATAAATTCAAGAACGTTCCCCACCCGGTCACGGTGTCGATCGGCGTCTCCATCTATCCCATGGACGGGCACGAGACGGCCGAACTGATCCACAATGCGGATCTCGCGCTGTATCACAGCAAGAGGACGGGCAAGAACAGGTACACGCTGTTTTTCGAATCCGGGATCGCCCGCAATTAGCACGGGTCGGAGCCGGCCGCATCCTGCGCGGCGCAGGACTTGTCATATTCCTCGAGGATCCTGTAAATTTCCCAGAATGAATAAAACAGCGTGAGGAGGATGGGGCCCACGATCACGCCGGGCAGGTTGAAGGCCTGGATGCTGCCCAGGAGCAGGAAAAAGAAGATCAGCGGATGAAACGCCAGCTTCTCGCCCAGAAGCTTGGGCTTTAATAGGTTTTCGAGGGCCAGATACCACGCGAGACACCATGCTCCGAGAAACACCCCCCAGAAGACGTTGCCGGTAATCGCCAGCGCGGCCGCCGCCGGCAGCCAGATGAAAGAGGTCCCGATCACGGGGATCAGGCTGAGGATGGCGGCGATGCTTCCCCACAGCAGGGGCGCCGGCAGGCCGGCGATGTAAAACCCAAGGCCGAGCATGATCCCCTGCACCGCCATGATGAGCATGTTTCCCACCATGAGCACCTTGATGACCTCCTTGAGCCTCCTGATCACGCTCTTTTCTATGTCGTTGGGAAAGGGCATGAGTTTGTAGAAGAGGACGCCAAAATGCTTTCCTTCGCTGAACAGGAAAAACAGGATGAGGAACATGAAGAAAAAATTTACCGTGAAGCGTATCGAAAAGCTCAGAACGTCCGTAAGGTTCGAAAAAAGCGCCAATGACGCGTTCTGCAGGGCCCCCGCAATCTTTTTCACCAGTTCGCCCTCGGTGATGTCGAGAAACCTGTAAACCGTTTTCATCACGCCGCTCTCGTGGATGAAATCGTCGAATATCCGGGGGTCGAACTGCTTCTGGATGTACTGGTAAAACTCGTAACTCTGGTTCGCGAGCGTGAACAGCAGCAGGAACGCCGGCACCATCACGATGATAAAAAGCAGCGCAATGAGGACCGATGAGCTGATCCACGGTTTTTTCAGGAATTTCTGGAACCAGTCGTACACGGGTTTAAGCGAGACGTAAAGCACGAAGGCGAACAGGAACGGCCAGAAATAATACCGGAATATATACGCGAGCCCGGCAATCACCGAGATGAACAGCGCCAGGAAGAGCATTTTGAGCCTCTTGTTGCGCTGAATGAGCAGGTAGGAGTCCTTCTTTACCATGTCCTTAAATTGGATCGGCATGGGAACAATCCCATGCCGATCGCTGCAAAAATTACTTCGTGAGATAATGAGATAAATCAGTCGCTATCTTGCTGATAGCGTGATCCAGATATGCGTCGTCCGAGATTCTCTTCCGGTATTCATCGATCTTCCGGGGATCTCCTCTAATCTTACCCTGTTTTATCTCACGCTCATCCTTGTTCATGAGACGCTTCATAAGATGTACCCCTCTGCTTAAGGCCATCCTGCTCCTCCATGAACAGGACATGCGGCCTTATTAGTATGTTCGGCACTTGAAGGGGAAAAAATAAGCAATTAATCCATCGGATGGAAGCTCAGCGGAAAATGTCGTCGATCCATTCCGCCCTGCCGTCAAGGATGGATATCATATCGAATCTGCATTCTATATCGGCGGAATAGAGTTCCGGATGTGAGCATAAATAGTGCTGGGCGACGAGTTTGAGCGTTCTTTTTTTCCTGGGGCTGATGGCGTACAGCGGGCCGCCATAGTGTGAAAAACTGCGGGTTTTTACCTCAACGAATACGAGCAGCCTGTCCTTCTGCGCGATTATGTCTATCTCGCCGCTGCGGCCAAACCGGTAATTACGCTCTATTATCCGGAAGCCGCGGCTTTCGATCATTCCGCAGGCCGCATCTTCTCCCTCGCTGCCAATCTTCCTGGTCCGTCCGGTCATGCGGGGAATCAGAGCACGTCCATCAGATTGACCCCGGCCTCCTTGTCGTCGAGCACCTTGGCGATGTACAGCGTGGAGTCGTCCAGCAGGTTTTTTATTATGAGGTCGCTTATGCGCCTGCGCTCGGCATCGAAGATGAGTTTCACGATGGGGCGCAGCGGCTTCTTGTTCACCGAGCCTATCACCAGGCCCACGCTGCCGTCATTAAGCTCGACGATGGAGCCGATCGGGTACACCGACATGAGCGACACGAATACCCGGAGGATCACAGGGTCGAACTTGTTGACGCCGCTGGACAGGAGGTTGCGCATCGCGTGATAGGAGGAATGCTTGCCCCTGTAGCTGCGGCTGGAAATCTGCGCCTCGTACGAATCCGCGATGGCGGCGACTCGCGCGTATTCGTCGATCTGGTTTCCCTTGAGGCCGCGCGGATACCCCTTGCCGTCAAACTGCTCGTGGTGCTGGAGGCTCACGAGTGCGCTCTTCTCCTTCATCTTGCCCAGCTGTTTAAGGAGCCTGTACCCGTGAAGGGGATGCGTCTTTATCAGGTTGAATTCATGATCGCTGAGGTTCGACTGCTTGTACGCGATGTACGCCGGCATCTTGACCATGCCCGAATCGATGAGGATGGTGCCCATGCCCAGCTCCTTGAGCTTATCCGGGGCATACTTGAGGGCCCTCCCGATCAGGAGCGAGTAGAAGGTCACGTTCACGGAATGGGTGACCAGGTAGTTTTTCCCCTCTTCAAGTCCCGCGAGGAAGAGAAACACGTTCTGGTCCTCGTCGAGCATCTTTAGAATATTGCGGATGATCGTGTCGATCGAATCGAGCGGGAACACCTCGTCGTTTTTCACCGCGCCGTAGATATCGTTGATGACTTTGCTCGCGTCCCGGTGCAGCTCCAGGAGGCGTTTGCGCTTGAGAAGCAGGCTGCTGTAATCGTCAACGATCTTCTTCGCATCATTGGAGATGGTCGCCTCGGTTCTCCCGGGATCGCCCGCGGGCGCGTCTGCGACTATGTTTCCGGCGGTTTCGATTTCGGCGATACCCCACTTCATGAGACGCTTTATATCGCTCTCCTTGATGGATACGTTGGCTCCCACCAGCATGTTACTGCTGTCGATATATACGGGCTTGTCGAACCTCATCCCCGGTCTGAGCTCCTCGACCAGGATCTTCTTCATCTCTGTCATGCCTCGATTGCCGTTTTCCCTGTTTTTTTCCTGAAACCGTCGTTCACCCTGTAGCAATACGCCATGACCGCGGCGACTGCCCTGAAAAGCGTCTCCGGCACCTGGGTCCCCGGCATGGCCGCCGACAATACCTCTGCCAGATCCGGGTCGCGGTACACGGGGATGCCGTGACGCCTGGCCAGCTCCATCAGCTTCCCGACAAGCAGGCCTCTTGCGGCCGCTACCACCTCCGGGGCGCCTATTGCCGGGTCATACCCGAGCGCAACAGCTTTATCCATTTCCTTTTTCATGCTTTTATGTCCAGCGAACCGGCCAGGTCTCCCCCCTGCAGCAGCGCCGCCAGGCCCGCAATGACGTCTTTCATCAACAACACCCGCACCTGGGGCCTTCTGCCGTTGGACGCCTCGACCAGACGGGACAATCCCTCCAGGTCCCCGTTCAACTCTTCGCGCGCCGCCTCCGAGTCGCAGTAAATGCTGATCGCGAGCCCTCCGTCGGTTTCGCGTAGAATTCCTTCAAGGTGTCCCAGCCCGGACAAATCCAGGCAGAACGCCAGGCTTTGATCCTTTCCCATTACGAGCGCAAATCCAGTCTCCCCGTCCGGCAGAGGCATTTCATATAAAAATGCGCCTCCCGCAGTCGGGGCCGGCTGACTGCTCGAGAAATCGATCAGGTCACACAAAAAACCGGAATCCATTCCACCGTGTGCCCGGAAAACCTCCTCAATATCCTTGATAAACCGGTCTATTTCATCCTCGACTGGAGGATATTCCCCCGCCCACGGCTGGTGGGGGTTTTGTCCATCGGCATTGTTACCCGTTTTCCGATACAATTGGGCTAAAAATGCCTTCACATAAGTTAATAAAGTACCACCCCGGGCAGTAAAAAGTGAAGAAAAAAATTTAATTACTTCATGTTTTATTCCAATATTCTTCATCTTGTTGAGCAATTCTTTGTATCTGTCAAGTCCGCTCCTCCCCCTTCCGTCAGGGTCCAGCACCATGGCATTTAACTCGAATATGCCCCCCTTCCCCGCCTGAAGCGCACGCAGGGCGCCCAGGAGTACCGGTTTGTCGGCACCTGCCGGGTTGAACAAGGCATGCTCCCACGGAAACAGAGCTCCTCCAGGGGGCGCGGCACGTGGTGCCGCCATTCGAAAGACGAGCGCATCACCGTCCCTGCTTTCAAGCACGAGCCCTATTCGCCCTTCCATCGGAACTCCCTTAACAAATTCCGCGGTGACCCTGAGTCCCTTGATTTCCAGGATGGCCCTGGTTGGAGAAGTCCTCTGAAGCACGTGCGCGGAGAGCCTGGCACCCGGCATCAGGTGCTTCAGGGCGTCACGGAGAGGCCGGGATGATGTGAGCTTCAGTATTGAGGTTTCAAGCTTCATGGAAAAGCGAACTGGTCCGCTCCAGCATGCTCCTGACCGGCTCGTAACTCCTTCTGTGTATTGGAGTGGGGCCCATTGAAAGTATGGCCTCCATGTGGTCCCTTGTTCCGTATCCCTTGTTTTTTTTTAGACGGTAGCCGGGAAAACGCAAATCAAATTTATCCATGAGCCGGTCCCTGTCCACCTTCGCCGCGATCGAGGCTGCGGCGATGGAGATCGAGCGCGCATCGCCGCCGGCAACCGGGACAAAGCGTATCCCGGGCGAAAACCGGAAGGTACCGTCCATTATCACCACGTCCGGGCGGGGTTCGATGTTTTTCAGGAGAAGCTCCAGTCCCCGCTCGGTCGCCCTGTTGACATTCAGGCGGTCGATCGTCGAATGGGATACCATGACCGTGCGGGCATGCATCGCGTGCCGGGAAATGACTTCCCTGAGCAGACCTCGGGCCCGGGGGGTGAGCTTTTTCGAATCATTAATCGCGTGCAGTTCCTCAGGGGGGGCATTGAACAGCGAGCAGTCGAAGACGACGAGGCCGACGCACAGGGGACCGGCGAGGGCCCCCCTCCCGGCCTCGTCTACCCCCGCGATGGCCCGGCATCCCTGCCGGACCAATTCCCGTTCAATTTCAAACGATGGGTAGAGAGAGCCGGACCGATCGCGCATTCCTACTGCGCGTTCCCCGAATCGGGGGCGGGAGTTTCGTCCGCGGGGGCGACCTCGTGGGTCACCGGGACGAAGGTCTTTACCGTGGACTTGGTCTTTTTCTCGCGCAGTTTCGCGGACTTTCCGGTGCGCTCCCTGAGGAAATAGAGCTTGGCGCGGCGGATCTTTCCCTTGCGCATCACGTCGATCTTGGCAATGCGGGTTGAATAGAGGGGGAACACGCGCTCCACGCCTACATCGTAGGAAACGCGGCGGACGGTGAAGGTCTTCTTCAGCCCCTTGTTGTCGATGGCGATGACCGTTCCCTCGAAGACCTGGATCCTCTCCCTGTTTCCCTCGATGATCTTATAGTGCACCTTGACCGTATCGCCGACCTCGAAATTGATGGTCCGGCTTACCGGCATGATGTCTTTTTCAACCGCTTCGATTATATTCATGGTTTTTCTCCTTCTTTTCTCGATGAAATATATCGTTCGTATAAATCAGGACGCACGCGCCTGGTCTTTTCAATGCTTTGATCCCGCCTCCAGGCCCTGATCTTCCCATGATCGCCCGAAACGAGAATATCCGGAACCATGAGCCCCTCAATTTCCGCCGGCCTGGTGTACTGCGGGTATTCGAGGAGACCGTTTTCGAAGCTCTCTTCCAACAGTGATTCGCTGTTGGACATGAAGCCCGGAGCGTAGCGGGCGATGCAGTCCAGGATCACGAGCGCGGCGTATTCACCGCCGGAGAGCACATAATCGCCAATTGAGACTTCATCGTGGACGTGGCGATCGATCACCCGCTGGTCCACCCCTTCATAGTGCCCGCAAATTATGCACAGGTCTTCTTCCCGGGCAAGCTCTTTTACCAGTTACTGGTCCAGGACCCTGCCCGCGGGCGAGGTAAGAAGCACCCTGGTTTTTTCAGTCGTAATCGCATTCAAGGCCCGGAAGAGCGGTCCGGGCTTAAGCACCATCCCGCTCCCCCCGCCGTACGGATAATCGTCGCACCGGCCGAACCTGTCTTCCGAATAGGCCCTCAGGTCGGTGATGCCGGTCCTGATGATGCCTGTGTCGAGCGCCTTGCCCAGCAGTCCGGTCGCCAGCGGGCTTTGAAAAAACTCCGGAAACAGCGTGAGAATCCTGATCACCGCCAATTAGGCCTGCCCGTTTTCTCCGGATTCGCCACCGGCCCCCGGCTCCGCTCCTTCGATCATGCCTTCCAGGGGATGAATCTCGATTCGCCCCTCGCGGATCCCGGCCGTGTTCACCATGCTCTCGATGAAAGGGATGAAAACTTCGTTCCCGCTCTTCGATTCTATAATAAGAATATCGCTTGCCCCCGCCTCGAAAATGCTCTTTACCGTCCCGAAGCGCGAACCGTTGAGAAAAACTTCACACCCGATTAAATCATAATAGTAATATGAATCCTCTTCGAGGAGCTCACGCGTTCCTTCTGCCGTTTCCCTGTCGATATAGATCGTCTGACCCTTCAGCGAGAGCGCTTCGTCCCGGTCATCCAGTCCTTCCAGCTCCAGGAGGCACTCCCTTCCCTTGACAGGCTGGAATCCGCGGATAACTGACTTCCTGCAGGCAGCCCCTTCTCCGAGATATACTGTATTTCCCTCATTAAATCGCTCAGGGAAGTCGGAAATCACCATCACCTTCAGGCGTCCGCGCAGTCCATGAGCGCCGATTATTCGTCCAATCCTTAGTAAATCAATTCCAGTCAATCGAGTATTTCCAGCACCACGCGCTTCCCGGATTTTGTAGCGGACGCATTGATTATGGTCCTGATTGCCCGGGCGATCCGGCCGTGCTTGCCAATCACCTTTCCAATGTCCTCTTTGGTGACTTTGAGCTCAAGGATGGTTGATTTCTCACCTTCCACCTCCCTGATCTGGACATCCTCGGGATGGTCTACCAGTGACTTTACCATGTATTCGACCAGGTCCTTGTAGTTCATACACGCCTCCCGGGGTGTTTATTTGACACTTTTATACTTTTGCCACACTCCGGTTTTCTTGAGAAGTCGTTCGATGGTCGCCGTAGGCTGTGCGCCCTTTTTGAGCCAGTCAATAACGCGTTCTTCATTCACCGTGAACTGGTTTCCCGCAGATATCGGATGGTATTGCCCGATGTTTTCGATCGTGCTCCCGTCTCTCCGTTTTCTTTCGTCCATTACCACAACTCTGTAAAAGGGCCTCTTTTTGGTCCCGACCCTCTGCAAACGAATCTTCACCGACACAACGGTACCTCCTAGCATAATTAGGGGATGATTATTTCTCCGGGGCGGTTTTTGTCAATAGAAAATAAAAACACCACCCGTATTAATGCCTGTATACGGGCTATCCTGGTTATTTATCCTTAAATAGCGCGCTTTTTCAGTGCGGCTACGTTTGAATTCACCGTTCCGCCGGCAAATGCGGCATTCCCGGCGACGAGGCAGCGGGCGCCCGCGGCGGCTACTTCCCCGATATTTTCAAGCGAGATCCCGCCGTCGACCTGGATGATTACTTCACGATCATGGTGCTCCCGCTCCAGGAAGCCGGCCAACCTCTTGATGCGGCCGACGGCCCCCTTCATGAACTTCTGACCGTAAAAACCGGGATCGACTGACATGACCAGCACCAGGTCGGCATACTCGCACAGGTCAAAGGCGGCTTCCACCGGGGTCGCCGGGTTGAGCGCCAGGCCGGCACGGATTCCCGCTCCCCGGATAAGCTGAAGCAACCGGGCGGGAAAACGGGTGCTCTCGTAATGAATCGTGACGCACCATGGCTTGATTTCCAGGTAGCGCTCGATGCTCGCCTCCGGATCCATGATCATCAGGTGCACGTCCATGGGGATCGAGGTGTGTGCGGCGCAGTTTTTTATGTATGCCGGGCCAAAGGTCAGGTTGGGCACGAAATGCCCGTCCATTACGTCCATGTGCAGCAGGTCAACCACCGCGGGGTCCATTTCACGCACCAGGGCACCCATTGCCGAAAGATCGGCAGCGATGATCGACGGGGAGATGAGCACCCCGGACCTGGAGTCAATCGGCGTCAATCTTGATCACCTTGAGGACCTTCTTGTCCTGGACTATGCTCACGCGCGAGTCGCCGGAACGGAAGAACACGAAGTCCATCTTCTGGCCGGGCTCCATGGGTTTGGAAAACGCGATACGCCTGGTTGCATTGTCCTCGACATACGCCTCCAGCAGACCCGGCTTTGCGCTCCTGGGCACGACGAACTCTACCCGTTCAAAGGCGTTGTATTCTCGCTCCTTGCGCTTGTAATGCGCGACCTTGAGCTTCGCGGTATCGCCCCTCTTGATGTCGGCGCCCTTCGCGGGGTTCTGCACCTCGATGCTCCCGCTCTTGCCCGGCTGGGTGGTGTCGACCACCTCCTGGTCGATGTAGAGACCCTTGGAGAGCAGGAGGTCGATGCAGAGGTTTATTGACTGGCCGGTTACGTCGGGCATCGTCATGGCGCCCTCGGTCCTGCCCGCCGATACCAGCAGGTTGATTCGGCGGTCGGGCATGATCTTTTCGCCCGGCCTGGGAATCTGGTCCATGACGATGTTGTCGGCGGTTTTTTCGGACGGAACGTAGGATATCACCCCGGCGCCGATGGTGAGGGTGCGGTCGTGCATGTGCAGGTTCCTGAGCTTGTTAAGCGCGAACGGCAGCTCCATTCCCACCAGGTTGGGGACGTCAAGGACGAGCTTGCTGCGGCTCACGACCAGCGTCACGCGGCGGCCCTCGTAGACGATTTCGCCGGCCTCGGGATCCTGCTCGAGAACCGTTCCGTTGTCGACCTCGTAGATGTCCTGGAACCTGATTTCGGGCTTGAGGCCCTTGCGCATGAGGGTGTTGTAGACTTCATTGAACTGCTTGCCCACGACGCCCGGCACCTTCACTTCCTTGTCCGGTTTGGTGAGAAAAAGAAGGACGATGGATGATATAAAGAAGAAAAAGGTGAATCCCACGAAAAAAATCAAGGCGATGCGCCCCACGGACTTGAAATAGGCGTAGCGCACCTCCGGAGGAGTTCCCTGGGTTGTATCCTTGCGTAATTTCATGATGTCTCCGTCCGCTGTACGAATGCAGTATTGCCCGCGCGCCTTCCGCCGGGGAAAGGTTTGGAGGACCCTGGCGCACGATACGGTGTATCAAAATCAGGCGCTTGCGTTTCGTCAAGCACTATTATCACGGCCGGCCCCGTACCGCGCGCGGGAAGCCGTCGGCCGTGCGAAATTATCTTGACTCCAGAGCTTACACGGTTAGAGTATAAACACAATTCAACACTGCTAGAACTGGACATGCAAATAAAGGATCTGTTCTCCGGAAGGGTATTCACTATTTCCAACTTTCTTTCCGTATCGCGCATAATCGTCGCCCCGTTCACGGGCTACATGTTTCACATGGAAAAGACGGGGGGAGGTGAAATATACCGCTACTATGCGCTTGCGCTCATTTGCGTCCTCATCGCCTCTGATTTCCTGGACGGCTTTCTCGCGCGCGCCCTCAACCAGGTGTCGCGCCTGGGCCAGTTCATAGATCCCATGGCCGACAAGATAACCGCGGTAATAATGGGCGTGCTCGTCTGCTATTACAAGGAATTCCCCGTGTGGGTGCTCGTTGCGGTGCTGGCCCGTGACGCGTATTCGGTCATCGGGGGGATACTGCTCTTCACGAAAAAGGACATACAGGCAAGGCCCAACATCTACGGGAAGCTCATGGTGGTATGCATAGGCTTTTCGGGGCTCATCTACGTGATGGAGACCCAGGTGCGCATACTTGGGATCAGCCTTCAGCACATCTCCATATTTCTCATAGTATTCTTCCTGGTGCTTTCGACGCTGGAATACTGGAGAACCTATTCGAAGGTCTATTTTGAGAAGAAGCGGTAGCCTGCTCGCCCCTTTCGCCGCCCTGTTTTTTTTCACTTTTTCCCTTTCGGCCGAACCCAAAATCACGGTTCCCGTGCGCACGCTTGACGGGAAGGAATACGTGCCCCTCGGGGCGCTTGTAGACGCCGCAGGCGCGGACGCCTCCCTGGACCTGGTCACGCAGCGGGGAAAGGTGACCCGCGGCACGCATGTCGCGGTATACCAGGCCGGGATGACCATGCTCCTCGTGGACGGCCGCCTGGTGCGCTGCTCATATCCCGTGATGAGGCAGAAGGGAGAGGTGCTCGTTCCCGCCGGGGCCGCGGCGGCGCTCCTGCGCTCCTTCTTTCCCGGCACCGTCTGCACGCGCGCGGAGAGCTCACTGGTGTGTGCGCCCCCCGCCCAGAAAACCGTAAGCCCGGGGGATGCGAAGGTCGAGACGGTCAAGCAGCCCTTGAACGGGAGCCATGACCGGATCGGCTTCATCATCCTGGACCCGGGCCACGGCGGGAAGGACCCCGGCGCGATCGGCAAGGGAGGGGTGCAGGAAAAGACCATCACCCTTTCCGTTACCAGGAAACTGGAGGCCCTGTTGAAAAGCAACCTCAAGGGCGTGCGCGTGGTGCTCACGCGCTCGAACGACAGCTTCCTGGAGCTGGGCCGGCGCACCGATATCGCGAACGGGCACCTGAAGGGAGGGGAGAACGGCGTATTCGTGAGCGTGCACGTGAACGCGTCGGTCTCGCCCAGGATAAGCGGGTTCGAAACCTATTTTCTCTCCCAGAACCCGTCCAACGAGGAGGCACGCGCGACCTCGGCGCTGGAAAACGACGTGGTGGTCCTGGAGGACAGGAAGCACGGGGGCGCGCACGACGACGTCGAGCACATGGAAGCCATGATGATCACCACCCAGATACAGAAGGAGTCGAGCCTCCTTGCCGAAACGGTGCACGCCCAGATGGCCAGGGTCCTGACAGGCCACAAGTCCCGGGGTGTGCGCAAGGCCGACTTCTTTGTCCTCCGGGGCTCGCTCATGCCTGCCATCCTCGTTGAGATCGGCTTCATCACTCACGCCAAGGAACGGGCAACGCTCCAGAAGGCGGCCTACCAGGACAGGGTGGCCGAGGCGCTGTATCACGGGATCGCCGCATTTTTAAAAAAATACAATTCGGCCATAAAAAACAAATGACAACAGGGGCGCCCGGCCCTTATCGTAACCCCGACCAGGTGAGTGCCGGCCATGCATTCATCGTACGAGATCAAATATGAAAAAAACCGACTTCAGGACAATAAAGGCGAAAACCCGGGAATACGCGCAGGAATGCGCGACGAGGGCCCGCGAAAAGGCGGTAGAGCTCTGGAAAAGGGCGGAATCCAGCCGGACCGAGCGAAACCGCCTGCTGGTGCTCTTCATTTCGCTCGCGCTCATTTTCAACTACGTCGTATTCTGCTACCACACGGAAAAGAACATATTCGACGTATTCCCCTCGTTCCCCGAGCTCGAAACGAGGGACGAGCGCACCGTGTACATCCCCGACACCGACGGGAAGACGCTGTTAAAAGAGACACGCCTGGTCCCCGAAATGGACGACAGGGGCGAGTCCGTTAGGCTGCTGTTCACGCTGGTGGCAGCGGGATCCAACTTCGAGAACACCTCGATGGCTGTTCCCGCGAACTTTGTCATTCGGAGCGTGTGGTTTTTCGAGGACACCTGCGTGATCGACCTTGCGCTTTCGACCGTCCGCGAAAACACCGAGATCATTCCCGGCTCCGAGGCGAACTTCCGCCAGGCGATCGAGAAGACCGTCACCGAAAACATTCCTTCGATAAAAAACGTGCTGCTCCTGGAGAGAGGGATTCCCGGCAAGAATCTCTGGGAAGTCGCCGTAGCGCCAAAGAAACGCTAGCCCCGCGGCTTCACGCCTCGACGCGCATCGTGTAAAACAGTCGTGAAGGAATTGGCCGCCTATTCGGCCCATTCGCCGCGGTATACCTCCACCGCCGGCCCCGTGAGGTACACGTGGTTGTCCGATTCGCGCCATTCGATCCTGAGATCCCCCCCGGAAAGATGCATGAGCACCTCGCGCGCGGTGCGCTTGGTGAGGACGCCGGCGACCGTGACGCCCGAGGCGCCGGTGCCGCACGCGAGCGTCTCGCCCGAGCCTCGCTCCCATGTGCGCTGGATGGCCTCTCCCTCTCCCAGGACCTGCACGAACTCGACGTTGGTCCTGTTGGGGAAGAGATCGTGGTTTTCGATCATGGGACCGTATTTTTCAACGGGGAAATTTTTCACGTCCTCGACGTAGATGACGGCATGTGGATTACCCATGGACACGGAGGTGATCTGGAACTTCACTCCGTCGTCGAGAAGGAGAGGCTCGTTGATAACCATGCCGGGCGCCCCTTTCATGGGGATGCGCTCGCGCTGGAGGACTGGCTCTCCCATGTCGACGCGCACGGAATTGACCTCGCCTCCCCTGGTGAAGAGGTCCAGGTGCTTGATCCCCGCGAGCGTCTCCACCGAGATGCGCTTCTCCTTCGTGAGGCCATGGTCGAAGACGTACTTCGCGAAACAGCGGATGCCGTTGCCGCACATTTCGGCCTCGCTTCCGTCGGCATTGAACATGCGCATCATGAAGTGGGCCTTCTTCGACTTGAGGATGAGGATGAGGCCGTCGGAGCCGATCCCCATATGCCGGTCGCTCATCTTCACCGCGAGCTTCCCCGGGGACTTGACGGGCGCGACGCGCGCGTCTATGTAGACGTAATCGTTACCGATCCCGTGCATCTTGGTGAATTTAATCATGTATTCGACTCCGACATCGTGTTCGCGGCATGGCCGCGTCTATATGACTAAGCGGGAATGGCGGGACTGTCAAGCACTCTTTCCCGAAGCCCGGGCGCGTCATTTGCCTTGATTTTTATCCGCACTGGACGATAATTGCACCGTGAACGTCATGAAGCGCACGCCGGGAATACACGCCTGCATCATCGCACTCGCTCTCCTTGCAGGGACGGCCATCCTCTGGTACTACGTCTTTGGATCCGGAAACGGTCAGGACCTGGTGTCCGAGGGGGCCCCCTCGTGGCAGGCGAAGGGATCCGAGGACCGCTCCCGCGCCAACTCCGTGCCCGTATTACTGTACCATGACATCGACGACCGGAGCATATATGCCCTCGATTACGACACGCTGCAATCCCAGTTCGAGCTGTTGCGCACCATCGGGGTGCGCGTCATTGACCTGGACACCTTCGTGAAGCATGTCGCGAAGGGGGAAATGCTTCCCCACCGGACGGTCGCGGTGACCTTCGACGACGACTTTTTCTCGTTTTACGAAAAGCTCATGCCGCTCGCGGTCGAGTACGGGTACCGCATCACGGTGTTCGTGTACACCTCGCAGATTTTCAATCGCGGGAAAAAGAACCTCACATGGAGCCATCTGCGTGAAATGGAAAAGGCCGGGATATCCATACAGTGCCACTCGGCCACCCATCCCGATCTTGTAAAGCTCCTGGACAGGAACACCCCCGAGGCGCGTCGGCGGCTTTTCGAGGAAATATATCTTGCCAAAAGGAAGATGGAGCTGTACCTGGGCAGGGAGGTGCGCTATTTCGCGTTCCCCTTTGGTCATTATACGACCGCGCTTGCGGAGCTCTGCCGCGAAGCCGGGTTTGCGCGGGCGTTTTCCACCGAGGACGGGGCCAATATCGTTACGCGCAATAACTTCTGCCTGCGCAGAAGGCACATCAAGAAGGACGACACCGAGGACACGATCCGCGCGATCGTGGAATGACGCCGAATGGATCTTGAACGATGCTACGCCCTGCTCGAGGTCGCCCAAAGCGCCTCGGACGAGGAAATTTCCAGGGCCTTTAAAAAGCTCGCGCACAAATACCACCCGGACAAGAACCAGAACCGGATCGAGTGGGCCACGCGCGCGATGGCCAGCCTGAACATCGCCTATACCACCATCACGAGCCATCGCTTCGAGAGCGCGCAGCACCAGGAACCCGCCGAGGACGTCTCCCACGCCACGCGCGCGAAGCGCGCCGAGGCACAGCAGGAACGCGCCCGGGAGCGCGCGCGCGCCGCAAGCGAGTACCGTGAAAACCTCCAGGACGAGATCATCACGAGCCGCTTCATCCAGGCGCGCGAGACGGCGAAAGACGCGCTCTACCGCTACTTCCAGTACAGCCTCTACAATATGTTCCGGCGCGAGAACGCGATCAACCGCGGCACCTTCAACGACGTGGTGGGCGCGCTCAAGCGCTGCTTCCACGAGATCAGGAAGCTCTCCTCGCTCACGAAGGACCGCGAGCTCCTGGAGCACTTTACGGTGTTCGGTGAGATGATCTTCAACTTCTACAAGTCCTCGGAGTGCGTGACCATACCCGACTCCTACGCGAGCATGATGGACGTGGAGGCGTACCGCATGTACCGGCGCGGGGACGAGGCGCTGCACGTCGCCCACAAGGAGCTCTTCTACGACCGCCACAACCGCGGCTCGTTCAAGCGCGACGTCGTCGAGGCGTACATCATGAAGGCGGCGCACAACTTCAAGGACGGGCTCACCACCTTTCCCGAGTCCACCTGGGCGGTCGAGACGCGCATCAAGCTCGAGTACGCGGTGGCGCTCAGGAAGTACCTCGCGCTCTTCTTCACCGGCACCGGTTCCTGACCGACGGAACGATCACAGGGAGGCACACCGCGCATGGGTACAGGCGCCGACATCATAACGATACTTGGAATTGCCGTGGGGCTCGCCATGGACGCGTTCAGCGTGTGCCTGGCGGCGGGACTGGTCATTTCCGAGCCCACGCGCCGTCACTACTTCCGCCTCTCGTTTCACTTTGGGCTCTTCCAGTTCATGATGCCGGTAATAGGCTACTTCGCCGGCAGCTTCGTTGAGACGCTCATCCGCAACTATGACCACTGGGTGGCGCTCGCCCTCCTCGCGATTATCGGAGGCAAGATGGTATGGGAATCGTTCGGGGAAAAGGAGGAGGGGTCCGATGGGCTAAAAGACCCGTCAAAGGGCTGGTCCCTCGTGGTGCTCAGCGTCGCGACGAGCATCGACGCCCTTGCAGTGGGGCTCTCGATGGGCGTGATGGGTAAGCCAATTCTGGCCCCTGCCCTGGTCATAGGCGTGGTCTGCGCCGGCTTCTCCATCCTGGGACTGCGCCTTGGCCGTCACGCCGGCGCACTCCTGGGAAAACGGGTGGAGCGCCTGGGAGGGCTCATACTCATCGCCATAGGGATAAAGATTGTCCTGGAGCATGCCGGCCTCATTTGACGCTTTATTGTACGTCTTCGCGTTCCGATAATAAACAGAGGTGAATCGAAACCATCCCCTTTCGCATCTCCCCCCATACCCCCCGGAGGGGGGCAAAGACGATGGGCGGGATAGCGAAATGCGGGGATGATGGACAGCAATCAGGCCTTGACACATGGAGTGGATGCCGTAAATTTATATTTAAATCAGGACGATCAATGGACATGCCGGCGATGAAAATGAAAACACTGCAGCGACCAATCGGAACAAACATCTCCATCATCTCGTCCATCCCCACATCTCCCATTCTTACACATTGCCGCGGGCAGGAAGGTCCTGTCTCATGAAGCGCGCATGCGCCTATACCAAACGGGGACTTGTCCGGACCGCGGTAAGCCTCTCGGCCCTCATTGCCGTGGTCCTGTGGGTCGCGCCGCTCGCGTCGGAAGATCACCAGTCGCCGAACTTCAAGGAAAAGGATTCCCGGTACGTCCCATTCTCCGACTACATTCCCAAATCGCGCCAGCATTTCAAGACGGTGCCGCACTACCTGGAGGATTATTATCTCCTGTACGGCCTGAAGGCGTATTACAACGAGGTCACACTGCGCCAGAATATCGAAAAGCTCAAGACGGCGCTCA
Source organism: uncultured Spirochaetota bacterium (assembly GCA_937864375.1). Classification (GTDB taxonomy): domain Bacteria; phylum Spirochaetota; class UBA4802; order UBA4802; family UBA5368; genus FW300-bin19. Next base: position 789 of record CALMJO010000272.1, on the reverse strand, counting down.
CCTGCAAGTTCCGCCATCCGAGCGAGGCGCTCGTGAAGATCGAAAGCGACGACGAGTTCAGCCGCTACCGGAACCTCATGTTCATGCACATCAACATGCTCATCATGCGAAGCTACCTGTCCATCGCCGCGCGCTACGACAAGCAGTCCATCAAGTTCTACAACGAGCCGTGGGCAAAGGAAATTACCGAAAGCCTCGACATCGCCGCGTCGCTCTACAAGGAAGCGCTTCCGTACTGGGAGGAGGCCGTGAAGTACGCGGAGGCCGCCGGCGAGTACAAGATCTCAACCGACCTGGGCTTCATCGAGAACGAGCGCTACCGCATCGTCAGGGGAGATCTGGACTTCGGGAAGATCATCGAGAATTATTTAGAGAAGATCGATGACAAGAAGGAGAAGCTAGCGGGACTTCAGGGCGGGGGGTGAATTGGACTGCCGTTGAGCTTGAGTTGTGAGGCATTTGTTTTTGTCGGACGATTAGGTTCCGCCAGTTTTCACTTTTGGGGACTTTCTATTCAGACCCGTTACAAGAAAACTTGAATTCTACCTGTAAGCATCTTTTCTATCATCGATATCGAGCATGATGACCAAAATCTTCTCATTTTCAATCTTATAGAACAGTCTGTGCCTGCCCACCCTGTATCTATTAAGGCCGTCAAATCTCCCTTTAGGTTTTTGATATTGGCTCCAAAGAAGGGATTTTCACGCAGCTGGGGATACACATAATCTAGAATCTTTGTAAGCCTTTAGGCTGCTAAAGTAAAGAAAAAAAAATTTAGGGATTGAGCAA
>CALMJO010000271.1 GCA_937864375.1 uncultured Spirochaetota bacterium | reverse complement strand
CTTAACTATGCAGTTTTTCCGGACTATGGAATCTGCCAAAGGTCTGTAAAGGACATTAAGTGCTGGGAAATGTACTGGGGAGACTTCCCTGACGATCCGAAAGGAGAACCGCCCCGCAGAATATACCGCCGCGCGTACTCATACTAGGCATTTCCGCCCATACCTGCGTCTCTATAGTGGGCGAGCCATGCCCGTTGCCGCCGGCCGCCCCGGAAAAATAATCACACGCGTCAAGGTGCGCGTCGTAAAAAATTTACTGGAAAAAACGAGCCCGCACTGTACAAGAACACCGGGAAGTTTCACAGGGGGCGGTGAGCGGCATGAAGGAAGTCAGTCCGGGAATTTTCATGATCACCGAGCGGGGGGCGCTTGGCGCGTTAAAACCCCAGGTGAACCTGTACGTGCTGCCGGGCCCCGACGGCATCATCTACGACGCCGGTTACGGGGACACGCGCTCTGTGCGCTTCTTCGTGCGTGAGTTCAGGCGGCTGGAAGAGTGCTGCGCCGGGAGCATGGAATTCAACATAACGCGCATCATTCCCAGCCACGCGCACCCGGACCATTTTTCAGGGATGAAGGCGCTCAGGGACGAGCTCGGCATTTCCGTCGCCATGACGGCGAAGACTGCGTCGCTCGTTTCCTCGCGCGGGAGCTACCGCTCCTCCTACGAGCGCGGGGGAACGCTCTTTGGCGACGTCGCAGATTCGCCCGCGCGCTACCTCCTGAACCGCATCGCCTCGCCCGTCGTGAACCTGTATTACAGCAGGCTATTCGGGATCGATTTCGTTCCGGATCCGGACTTCATAATCGAGGAGAGGGGCCCCATACGCATAAACGGCGAGGAATGGAGCGTGTTCCCGTCTCCCGGCCATTCGGACGATCACATATCGCTGTACCACCCGGGACGGGGCGTGCTCTTTTCCGGCGACAACGTGCTCAGGACCGTCACCCCCTGGCTGGGCCCGCCCAAGTCCGACATCATGAAATATATTTCCTCGCTCGAGGAGATGCTCGAGCTTCCCCGGCTCGAGCTGGTCCTGTGCGCGCACGGGAGCCCGGTGACCGCGCCGCGCGAGCGCATCCGCGAACTCATCTCTTGGCGGCGCAGGAGGATCGACGACACTCTCGCGGCGCTCAGGGCGAAAGGCAGGAAGGGGGCGAGCGTGAAGGAGCTGCTCGTCGCGCTCTACCACGGCGAGGGGCGGATCAAGCGCATGATGGCGGAGGGATGGGTCGTGCTCACGGTCGAGCACCTCGTGAAAGAAGGGAAGGCCGTCCCGGACGGCGGGAGCCCGGCGAGGTTTCGCGCAGTCTGAGCCGCGATGCCGTTATGTGCAATCGTGCGGCCCGTCCGCCAGGGGCACAAGCGCCCTGGCGACCGCACGCGCGACGGCGCGGCCTCCCTCGGCCACCGCGGGATCCACGTCGCAGCAGAGCCCGGTCGCGGAGGGCTGTATGCCCACGATGACGAGCGCGCAGGGAATGCTGGAAACGATGTAGTCCACGAGGATGTTCATGGGAAGGCGGTGCGTGGAAAAGGAAATCCCGCCTATCTCCCCGCGCTCTATGATGCGCGCGCCTCCCGGCGGAAGGGAGAGCATCGCGGCGTCGATGATCACGAGGTGCGAGGGATTGAATTCGCGGATGGCGCCGGTGAGGTTTTCCGGGGCCGTGGAGCCCCAGTAGACGCCCAGGGCGCACCCTTTCACGAGGCCGGGGTTTATGCGCTCGAGCTCGCGAATGGCGACAAGCCCCACGCCGTCGTCACCGCGCAGCTCAGAGCCCACCCCGAGGACGGCTACCCGCCGTGCGCCCTCAAGACTCCGGCGCAGGCTTTCGTTCAGGCTTGACATCGTAACGGAGCACCAGCTTGCTGTTTTGGAGCTCGGCGAGCTCGAAATCGTCGCTCAGCATGATGGCTTCCTTGTTGCAGTTTTCGGCGCACTGTCCGCAGTAGATGCATTTTCCCAGGTCGATCACGACCTCGAACTGCCGGTCGCCGGTTTTCGTAACCTCGATGCCCCCAGCGGGGCAGTCGCGCACGCACAGCCTGCAGCCTATGCATTTTGCCGGGTCGAATTTGAGGCGTCCCCGGGTGCCCCTGGGAAGCTTCGACGGTTCGTAGGGATAGCGCGACGTCGCGGGCTTCGCGAAAAGCGAGCGAAGGAGCTGTCGGGTCATGGCGGCGGGTTTTTTCATTTCACGAACACCCCTTTGAATATGAGCGTGGCGATCACCTGCGCGAAGGCGAGCGTCGAAACGTATTTCCAGCAGAACTGGATCATCTGGTCAATGCGCAAGCGCGCGAGCGCCGACCGTAACAGCGTGATGAGTGCCATGATTACGAGGAGCTTGAGGATGAAGAAGGCGAAGCCCGCGAGCGGTCCGCACGAGAGTCCCCATGGAAAGAAAACCGCCGCCAGGAGCGCCGATCCCACAATCATCTCCACGTTGAGCGCGAGGCGAATGAAAGCGTAGAGGCTCCCGCTGTATTCGGTGAGGTATCCGGCCACGATTTCGGTCTCCGCCTCGGGAATGTCGAAGGGAACCTTTTCGAGCTTGCCCAGGAGCGCGATGAGAGCCACGACGAAGCCCACGAGGTTGAAGAGCCACCAGCCGGGGTGCGCGTCGTAGAAGCGCGTGAGTTCGGAAAGCGACCATGTCCCCGCCAGGAGCGCCGATGCGAGGACGGACAGCAGCAGCGGCACCTCGTATGCGAAAAGCTGCGTGAGCGCACGCGTCGCGCCTATCGCCGAGTACACGCTGCGCGAATACCAGCCGCCCAGGAAGAACGAGAGCGTGGGGAGGGTCAGGAGGTAGAGCACCACGATGAGGTCTCCGTTGAAGGAGTAAATCGCCTCGGTTCCCCACAGCGGGATGTAGAAGAACGCCGTGACGGCGGCCGTGAGCGCGACGAGCGGCATGACGCGGAAGATCGTCACGTCCGCCTCGTCAGTAATTACCACCTCCTTGCCCAGGAGCTTGATGAAGTCGGCCAGCGGCTGGAACCAGGGAGGGCCCACGCGGTTCTGGAGCCTGGCATGGAGCTTGCGGTCGATGAACTCGATGAGGAAGCTCATCACCAGCAGGAACAGGATTCCAGGGAATATGAAGATGTGAAAAAGTATCTGGGCCATTATGTCCTCACACGCTCGAGCGTCACGGCAGCGCGAGCTTGATCCTCGTGGTGTCGATGCCGCGCGCGCGGTACCATTCGATCCCGTGGCGCCTGAGCTCGTCCCAGCACATCCCGCGCGTGCTGCCCGAGCGCTCGTCGGTCACGATCATGCGGTCGGTACAGGAGAAGCAGGGGTCGATCGCGGCGATGATGATGGGCGTGTCGGCAAGGTAGCGGTCCTCGAGCATCTTCGCGACCGACTGGAGATTCGCGAGCGTGGGGGCGCGCACCTTCACGCGCTCGGGGCGGTCGGTCCCGTTCGCGCGGACGTAGTGCACGTCCTCGCCGCGCGGCGCCTCGTAGCGGCTGAGGGCCTCTCCCGCGGGGACCTTTCGCGGCGCCTTCACGCTCACCGGGCCGTCGGGCATCTTCGCGCAGACCTGGCGGATGATTGAGAATGACTCCATGAGCTCCAAAAGCCTCACCACGGTCCTGCCGTACACGTCGCACTGGTCGCTCGTGCACACCTTGAAATCGAGCTCCCCGTAGGAGATGTAGGGATCGTCCCTGCGCACGTCGCGCGCGACTCCCGACGCACGCGCCGTGGGTCCCACCGCGCCGAGCCTCAGCGCATCCTCCTTTGAAAGCGCGCCCACCCCGGAGAGCCGCTGGATGAGCGTGGTCTCCTCGGTGGCGAGATTGATGTAGTACTTCGTCCGCTCTTCAACAGCGTCGACAATTTTAAGAATGTTCTCGATCTTCGCGGGGTCTATGTCCCGGCGCACCCCGCCAATGGTGTTGATGCCGTAGTTCACGCGGTTTCCCGTGAGGTCGGCGAGCAGGTCCAGCACCGATTCTCGGTCGCGCCAGGTGTACATGAGGAGCGTGTCGAAGCCTATCTCGTGCCCCGCGACCCCGAGCCAGAGCAGGTGGCTGTGAAGGCGTTCGAGCTCCGCGACGAGCGTGCGGATATACTGCGCGCGCGGCGGCACCTGGAGCCCGGCGATCTCCTCGACCGCCTGTATGAAGGCCGTCGAATGCGAGTGCGAACAGATGCCGCAGATGCGCTCGATCAGGTAGATGTCCTGGATGTAGCTGCGGTCCTCGCAGGCCTTTTCGATGCCGCGATGGTTGTAGCCCAGGCGTATGGAGACGCCGGTTATTTTCTCGCCGCTCACCTGGAGCATGAAGCCTGCGGGCTCCTTGAGCGCCGGGTGCTGCGGTCCTATTGGTACGGTTATTGAATGGTCCGACATGATCTTACTCCTCGGCCGGTTCGGCCGGTGCTCCCTCTGGCCGCCAGTCTTTTCTTAAAGGGTACTGATTCGCGGGCCAGTCGTCGGGCAGCGGGTAGCGGTTTCCCTTGGGGAGGCCGTTCACGCGTATGCCCAGGAGGTCCACCAGCTCGCGCTCGTAGATGTCGCCGCCGTTGAAAAAGCGCGAAACGGATTCGATCTCCGGGTTCGCGCGCGGGACGCTCGTGCCCAGCGTGCAGACGACGCCGTTTTCCGCGGCGAGGTGGTAGAGTAGGGTGAACGTCTCGCCGGTGTCGAGGCCCGTGATGGTAGTGAGATAGGTGAATCCCTTCGCCTCGACCAGGCGCCTGAAGACGGACTGGAACCTGTCGAGGGGAACGGTGACGAATATGCGACGCGCGCGCGGGACGCGGACGGCGCCGTCCAGGAAAGGAAATTCGCCCACGAGCTCGTTTACTGTCTTTTCTTCTTCCATGATGATCACCCCCCAGCCAGATGTACGGTCATGCGCTCTTGCCCTCTTCCAGGCTCCCCACGAGCTTCACGACGCCGTCGATGATCGCCTCCGGGTTCACCGGGCACCCCGGGATGTACGCCGACACCGGGATCACCGAATCGATCCCGCCCAGAACGTTGTAGCACCCGTCGAAGACGCCGCCTGTGCAGGCGCAGGTCCCCACCGCGACCACGAACTTGGGGGAGGGCATCTGGTCGTAGATGCGCTTGAGACGGTCCCTGATCTGCCGCGTCACCGGTCCCGAGCAGACGAGCACGTCCGCGTGGCGGGGCGTGCCCCTGATGATCACGCCAAAGCGCTCGACGTCGAACCGGGGCGTGAGCGCCGCCACGATCTCGATGTCGCAGCCGTTGCAGGAGCCCGAATTAAAGTGCAGGATCCACGGCGATTTGATCCTGGCCCACGTCATTATCTTTTTACCTATGCCCATGGCCTATTTCTCCAGGAGAATGAACATGCCGATCATCGCGCCCAGGATGTAGATGACCGCGATGGAAAAGCTGGCCGTCGTTTCGGCCGGCACGGTCGAGATGAAGAGCGCGACTACGTGTAATATGGTAAAATAAAACGCGAAGGGGAAGAACGTGCTGTAGTCCGGCTGGACGAGATGGCTGTGGATGTCCTCGCCGCAGGCGTAGGGCTCCTGCGATGCGCACACCTCGCCGTGCTTCCGTCGGGCCGTGTGCAGAAAGACGGCAAGGGCCGCGCCCGCGAGAGAGAAGACGATTATGAAAATGAACGGAGGAGAGAGCAGCCAGGTATCCATAGCCTTACCCCTTTAAGTTTCTGAACAGGTTCACGTCGATGGAGCCGTTTCGCCTGAACACCGATATCACCACGCCGCTCGCGACCACGATCACCACCACCTCGACCACGATGAGGGTGATGGCGAATGACTGGGCGAGCCCGGTGTTCCCGGTGCTGCGGCCCACCAGTATGATGAGAAAGGTCACCGCCTTTGTGACGATCTCCATCCCGATGAGCGTGCGGATCAGGTTCGAGGTGATGAGGATGCAGTAAAAGCCCACGATCGCAAGGAGCGCCACGAAGATGCCAAAGAGCCAGAATACGTATACGCTGTCAGCCATGTTTGCGCTCCTTGAACAATAATACCACGCCGATTGCGCCCGCCAATAAAATCGCGATCTGCCCGATCAGGTCCAGGTGGCGCGTGTTCCAGATGATGGAGCGCACGTCGTCCTGCGCGGCGGTTTTTCCCTCGAAGGCTATAATTTCGATCGGGATACTGGTCTTGTAGAGGATCACACCCGCGATGATCACAAGGAGCGGGAGGAACCAGAAGCGCCTGAGGACCTCGCTCTCGCGCTGGTTCAGCCGATCGGAGCTCAGGCGCGAGGTGAGCGTGATCGCGCTCACGAATATGACCGATATGAGTCCCGCGCACACCGAAAGCTCGAAGGCCGCCGCGAGGGGCGAGCCGAACCGGTACATGACTATGGTGAGGAGCGCGCTCGTGAGGGCGAGGCCGATCGCCGCGCGCAGCAACCGGACCGTGACGACCGTCCAGATTGCCGCCGCCGTCATCAGCATGCAGAGCGCGGCGTTTACTACCAGGTCATCGATCATGGGTATACCCCGTTCATTTCACCAGCATCTCGCCGACCGGCATGATGATCTTCGAGAAGACCGGTTTGAAGAATAATCCCGCGGCCACGGTGATGAGCGCGAGCGACACCGCGGGAACGAGTATCGACATGCGCGCCTCCCGGATTTCCCCGAGCCCCTCGCGGAGCCTGCCAAAGAAGACCCTGCGCTGCATGGAGAGAAAATATGCAAGGGTGAGCACGCCCACCAGCACGGCGACAACGGACGCGGTTTGATGCCCGGCCTGCCACAGCGCTATGATGATCATCACCTTGCTCCAGAAGCCCGCCAGCGGCGGGATGCCGGCGGCGGAAAAAAAGCCGATTATGGACGTCACGCCGGTCACCGGCATCTTTGACGCGATGCCGCCCATCCGGTCCATGTCGCGCGTTCCCAGGGAGCCTTCGACCGCGGCGGCGTTGACGAAGAGCAGCGATTTAAAAATCGCGTGGTTGAAAAAATGGAACACGGCGCCCGCGACGCCCAGCGCCGTCCCGGAGCCCAGTCCCAGCATGATGTAGCCCACCTGGCTCACGCTCGAGTATGCCAGCATCCGCTTCATGTCCCTCTGTCCCAGGGCCAGGAGCGCCCCCGCTATCGCGGAGACGATGCCCAGCACCATGATGACCTCGCCCGCCGCGCCGCCCACCGTGAGGATCGAGGTCGAGACGACGATGAGGGCGTAGATGCCCGAGACCTTTGTGATGATGCCCGCGAGAAGCACCGATGCGGGCGCCGGAGCCGACGAATACGCGTCGGGAAGCCACCAGTGGAAGGGGACCAGTCCCCCCTTGACGAAAAGCCCGCAGAGCAGGAGGCCCGCGGCCAGGTTTACGTAGAACGAATGCTGCGACACGGCCAGCGCCGCACGCACCGCGGCGAACGAGGTGTCGGGCGAGACCATCATGAAGAGCGCGATCGAAGCGAGCAGCGCGGCCGTCGCCACCGCGGAAAGGATAATGTACTTGAACGATCCCTCGAGCCCGTCGGAGTCCCTGTCGAACGCGATCAGTATGAACGAGGAGACCGCGGTGATCTCAATAAATACGTAGAGCGAGATGAGGTCCGCCAGGAGCGCCGTGCCGTTAAGGCCCATCATCGCCAGTATCACGAGGTTCCCGAACTTGAAGCGTTCATCGTGGTCCGCAATCATGGCGCGCGCGGTGAAGAGGCTCGCGAGCACCACGATCCCGATCGCGAGCAGCACCACCTCGGACAGCCCGGTCATGCGGAGTTGAAGAACGATGTAGGGATCGAACGCGGCGCCAAGATCCGGGATGAGTCCTCCCATGTGCGTGGCGGTCGCGACGACCTGGGCCAGCGCGAGGACCGCGCAGAGCCAGAACGATACGCGCCTTGCGGCCCGGAGCAGGGGAAGGTTGAGGATGAGCAAGAGCGCCAGCGGCAGGATTATCAACAGGGTAGGCATGGCATTTCTCCCATCATTGCACCAGGTATGCGACCACGGCGGCGGCTCCGGCGAGACAGAGCACGATATAGAGCGAGTAGTTCCCGGTCTGCAGGGCGCGCAGGCGCGCGGTCGTCGCGTACGCCGCGGCGACCGCGAGGCGCTCGAACACCCAGTCCACGGCGCGATCGACCTTCATTAATAGCCTTGCGCAGAAGACGAGCGCCCTTTTCCCCAGGTCGTAGATGTCGTTGTAGCGGTTCTCGGCGCGTTCGTAGGCCCACGAGAGACCGGGCGTTTCGTGGATGTGGTCCACCGCCGTGAAACCGCGGCGCGTTATGTGATAGCCCGAAAGGTGATTCAGTATGGCACCGCCGAGCGCGACGCAGGTCATCACCACGAGGAACACGCTCGCGCCTCCGTGCGTTTCACCGGGGGTGACGCCGCTCGCGGCTATCGAGGGAGCGATGAGGGTGTCCAGCGGCCACGCGTTCCAGACGCCAAAGACGACGCACAGGAGCGCGAGGGCGACCATGGGGATGAGCATGGCCGGCGACGCTTCGCGCACCCTTTCCATGCCATCGCCCTTTCGATCGAAATAGACGGCGTGTCCCAGCTTGAGAAAGGACGCCGCGGTAAAGAAGGAGCCGATGACCGCGAAGATGTAGAAGACGGGTCCGCGCTCAAGGGCGCCGGCGTACACCATCTCCTTGGAGAAGAAGCCGTTGAAGGGCGGCACTCCCGAGATGGAGGCCGCGGCGACAAGAAAGCATATGCAGGTGACGGGCATCGCCGCGCGAAGCCCTCCCAGCTTTTCGAGCTGCGTGGTGCCCGCCCTGTGCTCGACGGCGCCTCCGGTGAGGAAGAGACAGCTCTTGTAGATGGCATGGTTGATCATGTGGAAGATCCCGCCCATGATGCCGATCGGCACCGCGGTCCCAATGCCGAGCACCATGTAGCCCACCTGGCTGATCGCGTGGTAGGAGAGCAGGCGCTTGTATTCCTTCTGGATGAGCGCCATGAGCACGGCGATGATGATGGTCACGCAGCCGAGCGCCATGAGGAGTACCGAGAGCCACGAATCTGGGGTAAGCGCGAAGAGGTCCAGGCAGATCCGCGAGAGGAAATAGATGCCCAGGAGCTTCTCGAGCGACGCGGGAAGTATGGCCATGAAGGGCAGCGCCGCCGCGCGCGCGGCGTCGGGGATCCAGCTGTGAAACGGGATGGAGCCGGCCTTCGAGAACGCGCCGATCGCCATGAGGATGAACGCGGCGCTCCCGAGCGCGCTCCCCGTCGCGACGCTCACCTTCGAAATTGTAAGCGTGCCGGTGATGGAATACACCATGGCGATGCCGAGCATCATGCAGAGGTCCGACGCGCCCACGATGATCAGGGCCTTGGTCGCCGTGCGGTACGACTTTTCGCTTCCGATCGCGATCATGCCGTAGAGGGGCACGAGCAGGCCCTCCCAGAAAAAGAGCATGAGGAGCAGGTTGTCCGAAAGCACGGCCCCGTTCACGAGGCCCATGGTCAGGAGGAAGTAGCCGTAGAACTGGTTCTGCTTTTCCTTTCCCCGCATGAAGGCGGCCGCGTAGAGCGATATGAGCGTGCCGAAGCCCGCGGCCGCGACGAGTATGAAGGCGCTGAACGAGTAGAGCCTGAGCGAGAAGTCGAGCCCAAAGGGTGCCCACGGGACGGAGAGAGCGGCCTCGCTTCCAAACAGCGCAAGCGAAAGCGCGAGCGTGAAGGCCGCGACCGCGAAGGTGATGATCGCGTGCACCGTGCCCCGTGCCGCTCTGAACGGCAGCACCAGTATCCCCGCAATGATCGGGACTGCAATCGGGAGGACGAGATTGAGTTCACTCATTTGACAAGCCCCATGATCTGTTTTACGGCCTCGAGACCGAACTCGGCCGGGTAGCTCACCAGGAGGCCCCCGGCGACAGAGAGAACGGCAAGCATGGCAATGGAGAATACCATGGTGTGCGAGCCTTCCTTTACCAGTATTTCCTGCGAGGGCGCTTCCTTGAGGAAGACGGCGTTGAAGAGCCGGAAGAGGTACACGATCGTCAGGAAGCCGCACGCGGCGAACGCGATCGCGAGCGCGGTGCGCCCGCCGGAGAGCGCCCCTGTGATCACCATGTACTTGCTGAAGAAGCCGCCAAAGGGCGGGATGCCCATCACCGAGAACGCGCACAGGAGAAACGAGACCGCCGTCACGGGCATGGTCTTCACGAGTCCGCCCAGCTTGGTGATGTCGCGCACGTGCGTCTTCTGCTCAATGATGCCGGCCGAGAGAAAAAGCCCCGCCTTCGCGATGCCGTGCATGAGTATGAAGAGCAAAGCGCCGGTGACGCCCAGCTCCGTGCCCGACGAGAGGCCCAGGAAGATGAAGCCGATCTGGCTCACGGTGGAATACGCGATGATGCGCTTGATGTCGGTCTCGACGAGCGCGGCGCCGGCCGAAACGAGCGTGCTCGCGAGCGCGATGGCAGGAATCGCCTGGTCCCAGAATGCACCCGCGGCGATGGTCGCCACGAAGATGCGCGCGTAGGCGTACACGCCGATCTTCACGAGCACCGCCGCGTGGAGGAGCGCCGTGACGGGGGAGGGGGCGACGCCCGCGTCGGGGAGCCAGGTGTGGAAGGGCAGCGTCGCCGACTTCGCCAGGATCCCCGCGATGACGAGCCCCGCGGCGACCGCGGACACGGGCTCGGCGGCGAGCTTGTCCCTGATGACCGCGAGCTCGAAGCTGCCCGCCTGCTGGCCGATCATGATGAAGCCAAGTAACATGAGCAGCGCGCCGAACACCGTCGTCAGGAAGGCCTTGTCGGCGCGCTTGACGAAGTGCTCCTCGCGGAAAAAGCCGATGAGCCTCCAGCTGGAGAGCGCCGTGAGCTCCCAGAAGATGTACAGCGGTATGAGGTTCGCCGAGTAGCATATCCCCATCATGGAGCCCAGGAAGAGGACTATCATGAGGTAGTACTCGTCCTGGTTTTCATAGTGGTCAATGTAGTCGAAAGAGTACAGCGCGATGACCGCGCTAATAAATGAAGAAACAATTGCCATGAATACCGCGAGCCCGTCGGCGGCAAGGCTGATGTTGAAGCCCAGGGGCATGGCGGCCGAGATGTACACGGTCTTGCCCGCGAGCACGGTTGGGATCAGGGCGATAGAGGCGCCCAGCGGCACGGTTATGAGGATGAGGGAAAGCAGGTTGCGCACGGTCTTCGATGCGCGGCCGACGAGCGGCATGAGGAAGGCGCCCGCTACAGGGACGCCCACGGCACAGGCAAGAAGGCATTCGTTATCCATAGATCCCGTAACTCCTTTCGCGCACATGGTTCAGGAGAAATGCGATTAATACAAGTGATTTTTCGGTTTTCATTCAAAATAATATGCACAATGAGTACATACTAAAGTATTCATACAAAATCGTCTGACATGTCGCCCTTTGATTGAGAGGGGACATGGGAGGGATGCCGGAATTTGCATGAAGGGAATGCACCGTATCCGGGCCTATGGTCTCGCTCGATGTATGCTAATCGGAACTGGCGCCTTTCCAGATGCCACTGATTGGAAATTTCCGCTTCCATTGAAACGGATTGCGCGCCCGGCCGGCCGCGGTGCTGCATTGCCCGAGATTGTCCGGTGGGTTGATCGTGCGTTTTTTATGCCAGAAAGGGTATTTCAACCCGGCACACAGAGAATACCATTGACTTTTATCGGGGAAATGTAAGTATTCATGGAGCGGACTATTTCGTTAATAACGGGGAGAGACAGGTTCCGACCCAATCCGTCAGAATGGCCCGCCGTGAGGCCATTGCCGGGGCCCGCGGAAGGTTCCGACATGGAAGTGCTCGGGAACACAGCATCCCTGGAATTGCCACATGAGGCTGCTGATATACAAATAAAGGGGGGAATTCAATGATTAATAAAAATCTTTCCAGCCACGCGGTGCACCTGTTCATCGCCTTTTTTATGCTTATCCAGGCAAACAGCGGTCAATCGGCGCCCAACGGGCTTCCCGACAGGTTCGCTCTCATCCTGGACAAGAAATGGACGTTTTCGAAATGCCTCCAGAAAAACAAGGACGTGACCGAGCAGATGTTGAACAGCCTGAAAGGCAAGTCGGATTATCTCATGTTCAGGAGCGATGGCTCAATCGAAACGAATACCGAGGGTGTACGGGGCGGTTCCTGGAAATACGAGGATGATTTGATGAAGCTCACGATGCAGTATTACGACCCGGGCAAAAATGCGAAGATCGGATTATTGCTGAATATCAACGTGGAGTACACAATCAGCGAAGTGACCGCCAATGTTCTCACGCTTGAGCAAAAGGCGAATAAGCTGGTTATCATCTATACGGCGAAATAGGATCAAGGGACTCCGCCAGGGTTATGCGGCGCGTTCCCTGCGATGACATTCCCCGGCGGGTGCCCTCCCGCGGCACGCATCACTTCGGCTGGTAGGTGAGCAATTCTTCAAAACGCATGAAGTAGCATCCCAATGCGGTGTGTTCCAGCACCATGCTCGATACCGTTCGCCGCGTCGTCTTTTTCCATTTTGAGCTGTAGTCGCTTACCGGGCTTTCCTTGCCGTGTTCGTCGATGTAGGTGATGTCCTCCTTCGTGCCCTTGACAATAACGGGCCAACCATCTTTGCCAAGCTTGACGAGGTCTACCATGTAATCAAGAAAGACCACGTTGGCGCCCTTTGAGCGGGCGTGCATGGCCAGCATGGCGTAGATCTCCGGCTCGAAGTCCCGGATGCGCACGCTGCCCCTTCCGGTGAATTCCATGAACCCTGTTCCTGCGGGGCGGTGATTGACGTCGGCAGAATACGTCGTTTCGGAATTCCTCCACATGCAGGCCGCGTCCGGCACGAAGCGATTCCATTTCCTGAACTTGAAATCGCCTTTTATGCACCACATCTTTTCCTCGGGTTTGTCCAGGATTTTATGGAAATTCGCTTCGCAATCGACATAGTGATCAACTTCGGCAGTGATGACCGCATGCCTTCCCCGATCAACAGCGGACAGGAAATATTCAAACGCAGACTGCTCGGGTTTTCCAAAATTCCGATCATGATGGAAACCCGCAAATTGCTTGCCGATATGGAACAGGACCGGGGTGGCCGAGGGAAGGGGTGCGAGTTTCGTTCCCTGCGTATCCGGTTGATAGAGCAACGTGGGATTGGGCGGCGTCGTCGTACACGCGTGAACACCCAGCAGGATCACGAATAGTACTGGTGCCATTCCCGATCGAAAATTCATCTGGCGCCTCCGCACCGAAAACCCTTGCCGGCAAACTCGCGAATCTGTTCCTGCCCTTTATACTGGACCAAAACTCACGGGAGTCAAATGATTTTCCGTGATGGAACCAGGGCGAGGCCATGCTTGCCGCGTCATTGACGCACGATGCCCGGGAATATGGGTTTTATCGAGGGAATGGTTATGCTCACGCATTACGAAAATCATGCATGTCTCGCGGGAAAAAATGCGCCGGTATCGCGATAGGCATGAACGAGTTACTGCCGGCGTAGTTGCATGCGGGCTGCGCATAAACAATGCATTGGCATGCGAAGGTGGGATCTCCATTCATAAAGTTTTCTACTTGCCCTCGATCATCGCCCGCACCGCCTCGAGCGAGGTGAACCGCGGCTTGAACCCAAGGACCTTCCTGATCTTAGACGCGTCCATCGACAGGGGGTACCGTATGTAATCCACCTGCGCCTTCCCGAAGGGCACGACGTGCAGGCGGTAGAGCGTTTCCACGAGCGGGTAGATGAGCCACGCGGGGAGGAAGAGCGCGGGCTTGCCCAGCTCCCTCGCGAGCGCCGAGTAGCGTATCCCCTCGTCGGCGGCGAGGTTGAAGGCGCCGCGCACGTCCTTCACGGCGGCAAGGTAGAAGGCCTGGGCGGTGTCGTCCTCGTGCACGAACTGCATGATGGGATCGTAGCCCCGCACGCCTATGATCACGGGATCCTTGAGCGACTTGGACGTGGTGTTCTTCGCGCTGGGCCCCATCACGATGCAGGGGCGCATGATCACGGTCGCGCAGCCGGGGTTGGCCTTCGCGAAGCCCGCGACGAGCGCCTCGATCTCCGCCTTGTTCTCCGAATAGGAGAAACCGGGCGTGGAGCGGACGGGCGCGGTCTCGGGCAGGTAGTCGGGCGTGCCCTCGAAGAAGCCGTAGGCGCAGTCCGAGCTCGCGATCACGAGCTTCTTCATTTTCAGGCGCGCGCAGGCGTCCAGGACGTTCTGCGTGCCCCGCACGTCCACCTCGTGCTCGAAGCCCAGGTCCCGAACGGGATTGGCGATGAAGGCAAGGTGGATAAGCGTGTCGGCGCCGGATTCCTTCACGATCTCCATGATGCGCGCGCCGTCGCGGATGTCGCACTGCCGGTACACGAACTTCTCCGGGAGGCCCTGGGGCGGCGGGAGTATGTCGGTGCAGACGACGCGGGCGAAGACGGTGTCCGCCTTAAGGCGCTCGAGGAGCCTCTTCCCGATGTAGCCGAACGACCCCGTGATGAGGAGGATTCTTCCCTGCTTTTTCATGGCGTTTCCCCGTGATTGGATTTCGTTTTTTGGGGGCCGAATCGCCCATGCGCCTCAATCGGCACCCCTTCCCGCCGTATGCCGTTATGCGTCACATGATGAGGGACTGGATCCTCAGCATGAAGGAGCCGATGTCCCGCGCATATTCCGGCGAGCCGTCGAGCGCGAGGTAGCCCTTCTCGACCGCCTCCACCATGTTCGCCTCGTTCAGGATGATGGGCATGGCGTCGTCCACGCTCCTGAACCTCATGTGGACGCAGGGCCGCCGCTTCGCGTAGAGTCCCGGTCCCGCCTGGGACTTCCCGGCCTTCACGCGCAGGTAGGCCGCGATGTCGCTCCCGTCGCCCACCGAGAACTGGTAGATGCGCTCCGGCTGCTTCGTGGTCCACTTCACCATGGCCTCGTCCCCCAGCTTGTTGAAGCGGCTGAGCGCGGCGGCCATCATGAAGATCGTAAGCTTCACCTTGAGGCGCCGCTTCTCCGGGTCCTTGGGCCGCGCCGTGGGCATGAGAATGGTGAGGCTCATGAGCAGCGCCATCACCTTCGCGAGGAGACCCAGCCTGCGGAGGCCCCTGATGCGCGGGAGCGCGGGCCTGCCTGCGAGCATCGCGTTCATCTTCCTCACGCTCCCGAAGACGAAGGCGATCTCGGGGTTTTCATGCACGCCCTGTTTCACCTGGAGCGCGCCGTCGGTGAATTCCAGGTACGCGCCCACGTCGCCTTCCGGGTCATGGGCGACGAACTGCACGCGCGCGCTCACGCCGGAAAATTTTTTCCTGAGCGACGGGCTGTCGTTCAGCGCCACTTTCAATAGCGGAAAGAGCGCGCCCAGGAAAAGGCCCGATGCGATTTTTTCTTCCCGTGTCGCCATGGCTAGAACCCGTCCTCCCAGCTCTCGTCCTGCTCGAAGTCCTTTCCCAGCACCTCGCGCACCTTCGCCATGATGCCGTCGGCGTCCAGTCCGTAGTGGCAGTAGAGGTCCTCGGGGTAGCCCACGAGCGAGTAGCAGTCGGGGATGCCCACGCGCGCGAAGGCGCACGCCCTGCCGCTTTCGGCGACGACCTCGGCGACGGCGCTGCCCAGCCCGCCGTAGACGTTGTGGTCCTCGAAGGTGATTATCCTGCGCGTCTCCACGATGGCCTTGCGGATAATGTCCGCGTCGAGCGGCTTGATGGTGTGCATGTTGATCACGCGCACGCTCGTGCCGTCGGCTTCTTTGAGCATCTTCGCGGCCTCCATGGCCTGGAGTACCGTGATGCCGCAGCAGACGAGCGTGAGGTCGGTGCCGGGATTCATCTCCACGGCCTTCCCGATCTCGAAGCCGTAGTCGCCGGACGTATAGCAGTTGGGCTCGAAGCCGCGGCCTATCCGGATGTAGACGGGGCCGGGGCGGGAGATGCAGGCGCGCACGGCGTTCGCGCACTCGATCCCGTCGGCGGGCACGATGACGGTCATGTTCGCCATCGCGCGCATGATCGCGATGTCCTCGGTGCAGTGGTGCGTGGTGCCGGCCTGGCCGAAGGAGATGCCCCCGTGCGTGGCGATGATCTTCACGTCCAGGTTCTGGTAGCAGATGTCGGTGCGCACCTGCTCGGCCGCGCGCATCGTGGTGAACACGGCCATGGTCGACACGAAGGGCATGAGCCCGGCCTTCGCGAGCCCCGCGGCCATGCCGAACATGTTCTGTTCCGCGATCCCGGCGTTGAAGAAGCGGCCGGGAAACCTGTCCGCGAACACGCCTATCTTCGTGGACTTCGCGAGGTCCGCGGACAATCCCACGATATTTTCATGCTCGGCGCCGAGCCTGGCGAGTACCTCGCCGTACACTTCGACCTGCGTCATGGTGTTCGCGTCGTACACGTTCCACGTCAATCCCTCGGCCATGGTCCACCTCCGGCAATATGTGCTGTTGTGCCGCGTCCGTCAGCCGATGTCGGCGCGGTCGATGAGCTGCTTCGATTCGGCGAGCCTGTCGGAATCGAGCCCGCCGTAGTGCCAGCGGACGTCGTTCTCCATGAAGGGGACGCCCTTTCCCTTCACGGTGTTCGCCATGATGACGACCGGCGCGCCCGTTTCGCCCTGCGCCTCCTCGATGGCCGCGGAGAGCGCCGCGTAGCTGTGTCCGTCCACCTCCTTCACGACGAAGCCGAACGAGCGCCACTTGTCGGTGAAGGGCTCAAGCCCCATCACTTTTTCCGTGGGCCCGTCCACCATGAACCGGTTCCTGTCCACGAACGTGATGAGGTTCGTCGCCCCGTAGTGGCTCGCCGCCATGGCAGCCTCCCAGACGCTTCCCTCGTTGCACTCGCCGTCGCCCAGCACGCAGTAGGTGCGCCACGATTCTCCCTTCACGCGCGCGCCCAGGGCGAGCCCCACCGCCATTGAAAGCCCGTGTCCCAGGGACCCTGTCGACACGTCAACGCCCGTCACCTTGGTCCCGTCCAGGTGCATGCCGAACGGCGACTTGAATTTGTTGAAGTCTTTTAATAGTTCAAAATCGAAGTAGCCGCGCCTCGCGAGGAGCGGCGCAAATCCCACGCCCGCGTGTCCCTTGCTGAGGATGAGCCTGTCCCTGTCGGGCTTCTGCGGATTCTTGGGGTCGATGTTAAGGTACTTGTAATAGAGGAGCACCATGATCTCGACCATGGAGAGCGCCCCGCCGGTGTGGGCGCCCCCTGCCCAGAAGGTGATGTCGACGATGTCCCTGCGAAGCTGCTTCGCGCGTCCCTTGAGTTCATTAATTTCCTGACCGGTAAGCGGCATGGCGTCCCCCTGTGATGCCGGTATTATTGGCTGCGGTTGCGGGCGATCAGTCGATCACCAGCACGACCTTGATGATGCGCTCGTTTCCCTTCCTGATGAGCCCGAACGCCTTTTTGTACTCGGCGAGCGGGAAGCGGTGCGTCACGAACCCGTCCACCCTGAGCTTTCCCTGCGTGATGAGCCTGATCGCAAGGTCAAAGGTGCTTACCTTCTTTCCCTCGTACGTCTCGCAGCCGTGCGCGTTCACCCCGCGCATGGTGATCTCCTGGTTCCATACCGGCGTCTGGTCGAAGGTCACCGGCGAGAGCTGGTTGCCTATCATAACGTAGTCCCCGCGCGCCTTCAGCCACCTGAGCGAATCGTGGATGGTCGCCGAATATCCCACGCAGTCGTAGACGAGGTCGAACCCGCCCATGAGGACGCGATTCCCGAGCGGCCCGCGGTAGGAATGCGCCCCGGTCGCGCGCGCGGCGGCGTCGTAGGGGTCACCGTCCAGGACCTGGTCAGCGCCCATCTTCAGGGCGAGCTCTTTCTTGAAGGGGACCTTTTCGAGCACGTGGATGACGGAGCCCGGTCCCATGAGGCGCGCGCTCTGTATGACGTTGAGGCCGATCACGCCCGCGCCTATGACGAGCACCTTCTCCCCCTTCCGGGGCGGACGGCGCATCACCGCGTGCAGCGACACGGATGCCGGCTCGATCATCACGGCGGTCTCGTCGGCGATGGAGTCGGGAATCCTGACTAGCTGCGAGCGGTGCGCGAGAAACGAGTCGCCGAATCCCGCGCCCAGGTTTTCCGGCATCGCGCCCTCGGAAAAGTTTTCACACAGGGTGTAGTTGCCCTCGCGGCAGTGGACGCAGGGAGGGTCGATCTCCTTGATGGAGCAGCAGGGGAGGTACTTCTGGAGCACCACGCGGTCACCCGTCTTGAGGTCCTTCACGCCCTCCCCGGTTTCGATCACGCTTCCCACGAGCTCGTGCCCCATGTAGGCGCGCGGCACGCCCGGCAGCGCGGCGATGGAGATGCGCGGGCTGGCCTTCACGAAGAAGAGCGACATGTCGGCGCCGCAGATGCCGGCCATCCTGTTCTTCACGCGGACCCAGTTTTTCCCGGGAAGCGCGCGGTCGGGTATGTTCTTGTACTGCAC
>CALMJO010000270.1 GCA_937864375.1 uncultured Spirochaetota bacterium | reverse complement strand
ATTCGCTGCCATACTTAACGAGGGGCACCACGCCTTCGGGCGGGCCGGGTTCGGCGCGCTCATGGGCTCCAAGAATTTAAAAGCCATCGTGGTGAAGGCCTCGAATAAGGAGATGACGCTCGCCGATCCGAAAAAGTACGAGGCGCTCAGGAAGGAGCTCAACCCGAAGCTCAAGGAGGCCCTTGCGGCGAGCGTCCTGAACGAGAACGGCACCGCGGCCAACCTCGAGGGTGGGATGGTCGCGGGGGACGTGCCGATAAAAAACTGGACGTCGAACTTCTGGGAGGAGATGGGAGAGGCCTTGGGAGGTCCCACGCTCACGGAAAAGTACCTCACCAAGCGCGGGGCCTGCGCCTTCTGCCAGATCGCCTGCAAGCGCGTCGTCGAAGTTAAAGAAGGGCCCTTTGCCGTCGATGAGGGACCGGGACCCGAATACGAAACCATAGTCGCGTACGGTTCGTTGATGGGCTCCATCGATCTCGCGGCCACGTGCAAGGCCAACAGGGTATGCAACGACATGGGGATGGATACGATCTCTTCGGGCGTGACCATCGCCTGGGCGATGGAGGCCTTCGAAAAGGGCGACCTCACCGGGGACGATTGCGACGGGATCGAACTGAAATGGGGCGACCTGGAAACCGTCATCGATCTGGTGCTCCCGAAGCTCGCCCGGAGAGAGGGCAAGCTGGGCGCCCTGCTCGCGGAGGGAAGCGCCGCAGCTGCGAAGAAGGTCGGGAAGGATTCCATGGCGTATACTACGCAGAGCAAGGGGCTCGAGGCTCCGATGCATGACCCGCGCGGGGGTGGTCACGGGATGGCCCTGACCTATGCGATGGGGGCGCGCGGCGCCTGCCATGTCCAGGATCCCATGCTTTTCGTCGAGATGGGCGCCTGCTTCTGGCCGGAAATCGGTTTTGAATTTGAACTGGAGCCAAAGACCGATGAAAACAAGCCCGAGGCAGCGGCGATCTCGGTGGCCATGGGCGCGATCGAGAACAGCGCATGCTTCTGCCAGTTCGCGGACCGCGAGATGGCCATACCGGAGTGGCTGGAGCTGTTCAACACGGTGCCCGGATACGAATGGGGTGCGGAAGAAATGATGCACGCGGGACGCAGGGTGTATTTCATCAAGAGACTGCTGAACCACAGGTTCGGGCTTACCGCCAGGGACGACGCCCTGACTCCCAGGATGCTTGAGCCTGCGCGGGACGGCGAGCCTGCGGGGATCGAGCTGAATTTCGAGGGGATGAAGCAAAAATTTTACGAGATCATGGACATGGATCCTGAAAAGGGAATACCCTCAAAAGCGGCCCTCGAAGAATACGGTCTGAAGGAAGAGGCTTCGATGGTATGGTAGGCGCGGCATGAAGATCAGGGTGAAACCGGTCGGGGTCATAAGGCAGTTCGTGACAGTGCGTGAACTGGAAGCGGACGAGGGCCTTACCCCCGAACGGCTCATCCAGGTCCTGAAAATTCCAAAAAAACTGAAGATGATCTGCTTTGTCGACGGGAAAAGCGTTGCCATGAAAAAGAGGCTCAAGGACGGGGAAGAGATCACTATCGCCACCATGCTGGGTGGAGGCTAGCGGGTGATTCCCCGACGTCTTTCATCTTCCCTGCCTCCGTTGAATTGCATGTGCTGATTGCGCGTTGTGCGCCATATCCCGGCCGGGGATGCGCGGCCGCCCGCGGGGCGAGGGTCGTTGCACGGTCTCCCGGGAATCGGCGTGCCCGTGCTTGCCGGCTATGTCGATGACCGTTCCGCGCGGTTCGGGGCCGCCGGGGTTGACTCTGAACACATGGAGCGCACGAAGACATTTCTGCACTGTGGGCCGTTCGCCCATCATGGCATGAACATATTCCCGCAGGGATGCCTCCGTTTCAGCATCGGTCCCTTCAATACAACTGGCGGCATTGATGCCGCCAGTTCCGCGATGGCCCGGACGGCAATGACAGATAAGCGAAATACAGGACACCGAGCATGAAAGACCTATTCCTCGAATGCGCCAGGCTGCTTGAAGACGGTGAAGACGTGGTGATGATAACAATCATAAACCGCAAAGGATCGGCGCCGCGCACCGCGGGAAGCAAGATGCTGGTGCGGCGCGACGGCACCATTGAGGGCACCATCGGGGGCGGACTCTTCGAGGCCCGGGCGATCGACATGGCGGAGGAGGTCTTCCGGAGCGGACAGGCGATGACGCGGGAGTTCAAGTTCCTGGGCAAGGAGGTGACCGAAATGGACATGATCTGCGGCGGGAGTGCGGAGATTTTCGTCGATCTGTTGAGGTGCAGCGTCCCCGGAAATGCTGCAGTATGCAGGGCGATCGCCGGTCATACACGCCGCGATACCGGCGCGCGCCTGGTCACCAGGATCGATACCGTCCCGGGTGGCGGGGACCGGTTAAAGCTGGCTTTCCTGGACGGGGAGGGCAATCCGGCGGGAATGTCTCTGCCCGTGGAAGATCTGAAGGAGCTCGATGAGGCGTCCAGGGGGCGATTCCCCGTGCTGGTGCAGGTAAGAGAATCATCATACCTTGTTGAGCCGGTTCATTTTCCCGGGACGGTCGTTATATTCGGCGCGGGGCATGTTTCGCAGAAGCTTTCATACCTTGCCGCCTTTCTTGGATTCCAGACAATTATCGTGGATGATCGCGGGGAATTCGCCAACGAGCGGCGTTTCCCCGACGCGAACCAGATCGTCGTTCCCGGGAGCATGGAAGACTGCATGAAGGATCTGCAGGTCGGCAGGAACAGCTTTCTCGTCATCGTAACAAGGGGCCACGCCTTCGACGCGGTCGTGCTCGCCCAGGCCCTTCGAACCGAGGCAGGTTATATCGGGATGATCGGCAGCAGGAAAAAGCGCGAAGCCGTATACCGGCATCTGCTGCGATCGGGAGTCCGGGAAGAGGACCTGGCGAGGGTCCATTGCCCGATCGGGATGGACATTCTGGCGGAGACGCCGGAGGAGATTGCGGTGAGCATCGCCGGGGAGCTCGTCCAGGCGAGGGCCAGGCTGGCCGATGGCTGAGAATAGCAGCCATGTGGCGACGATTGTCCTCGCGGCGGGTTTTTCGAGCAGGACGGGAACGGCCTTCAAGCCGCTGTTGAGACTTGGCGGCCTTACGGTAATTGAGCGCACCATTAAAACGCACCTCGATGCGGGAATCCATGATATCAGGGTGGTGGCAGGCCACAGGGCGGACGAGGTGGCGGAAGCCGTCGGGCGCCTGGGCGTCGGCGTGTTGGTAAACCCGCATTTCGCGAAAGGGATGTTTTCATCCATCCAGGCCGGCGTGGCGAGCCTTGAGGCCGGAGTGCCCGCATTTTTCATCATGCCCGCCGACATGCCGCTGGTCAGGCCGGAAACGGTCAAGGCCGTTCTCAACGCGCATGCGGGCTGCGCGTACGGCATCGCCTTCCCCGTATGCAGGGGCAGGAGGGGGCATCCTCCCCTGCTGGCGAGAAAGTACATCCCGGAAATACTGGAGTCGCGGGCGCCGGACGGTTTGAGGGGAATTTTAAAAAACCACGAAGCAGAGGCACGCGGCGTGGAAGTGGACGACGAGGGGATACTTCTGGATCTCGATACGATCGAAGACTATTACCGGCTTCTCGATCACGGAAAGGAATAGAAAACCGGATCCGCGGAGGTGTGCGCGGCTTCCCGATGAAGTGATTGCGCGCGAGCATGGGCGTCATCAGGGACCTCGCGGTTTTGTTTAAGGACCGCGGGTGCGATTCCGTCGTCGCGCTGGGCGACGGCGCGGTCGTCGACACGGCCAAGGGCGTCAACATGCTGGTTTCCACCGGGGCGGAGAACCTCATGGACTTCGCGGGCGAAAACCTTATCCCGAAGCGCCTCAAGCCGTTCGTGGTGGTGCCCGGCTGCGGCGCGGCCGGTTTCGAGGTCGCGGACCGCGCGATGATCGAGGGACGGGCATTCGTGTCCGGCTTTCTTTTCCCGGACCTGGTATGCATTGACGGGCGCATGGTAAAATCGGCCCCCCCCGAAGACGTTGTCGGGGCGGCGCTCGTTGCGCTCGCGCACTGCGTCGAGGCGTGCGCGTTCCCGCATAACAATCCAATGACCGACATGTACGCGCAGGCGGCGCTCCAGTTCCTGTACGAGCACATGCGGCGCCTTCCCCGCACCCCGGGAACGAAGGGATGCGTCGCGCTCGCGAACGCCTTCGCCATGGCGGGCGTCGCCTTCGCGAACGCTCCCGCGGGGATCGTGCATCACCTGGGCATGGCGCTCGCCGACGAGACGAACATCCCGGCGGCAATGGCCATGGGCATACTTCTCCCGCATTACCTCGATTACAAGACGGCCGTCATGAAACAGGAGATCCGCGAGGAGCTGCTTCTCGCGCTCGCGGGAATCGACGCCTACTGCGCAACGCCCGAAAATGAGCGGCAGGCCAGGGCGGTCGCCCTCGTGAAGGGGCTCCTCAGG
Source organism: uncultured Spirochaetota bacterium (assembly GCA_937864375.1). Classification (GTDB taxonomy): domain Bacteria; phylum Spirochaetota; class UBA4802; order UBA4802; family UBA5368; genus FW300-bin19. The sequence goes on along the minus strand of CALMJO010000270.1, from coordinate 2,540 downwards.
GGAATGAAGGGGCTCGTCCCGCAGACGCTCGGGGAGCTGCGCGTACCCGCGTACAAGCTCAAGAGCGCGGCCGCGTTCGCAAGTGAAAGGAGCGGCGGAAGGGTCGATTTGACGGGCTGCATGACCATACTCGAACACGCGCACAGCGGCGCGCCGATCAAACAGGGGAGGGACGCCAAATGATATCGCATAACGATTATCCCGAGATAAAGCCAAAGAAGAAGCTCATCAAACAAATCTACGTCTGGATCATCATGCTCGTGTTCGGAAGGGCCTTCCAGGCGGCCTCCCGCGTGGACAAGGGCGCGAAGGCCGAGTTCGACGCGATGCCCGCCGACTTCATGCTCGATTTCTACGTGATGCCGAACGGCCCCCACATGGTCGTGGGCAAGGACGACAATGGACGCATCAAGTATTACGGCTGGAACCCCGCCGGGAAAAAGATCACGCTCTTCATGGGGATCAAGCACCTGGAGGCGGGGATCAAGATGTTCACCTTCCAGGAGTCCTCCTGCACGGCGGTCGCGCGCGACAGGCTCGAGGTGGACGGCGACCTTCCGGTGGCGTGCGGCGTGTTGAGGATCATGGACCTGCTCGAGGTCATGCTTCTCCCGAAGATCGTGACGAAGCTTGGCGTGAAACGCTATCCCAAGTGGTCGCAGATGTCGCCCCTGCGCAAGTGGGCGAGCCGCCTGCTCGTCTATGTCCGCCTGACGACGGGCTGAGTGCTGCGCGCGCGAATGAAAACGAACACAAGGAGATAACGAAATGCAATTACCAGGATATTATGAATTCTGCTGCCGCGTGAAAACGATTTCGGGGCACAGCGCCCTTGAGCGGATTCCCGAGGCGCTCGAAAAGCTTGGCGCGAAGAAACCCATGATCATCACCGACAAGGGCGTCGAGGGCGCCGGGCTCATCAAGGTGCTCAATGCGGCGATGAAGGGCTCCAAGGTGAAGGTGGGCGCAGTCTACGACAACGTGCCCCCCGATTCCGACATCAAGGTGGTACACGCCGTGTCGAAGATCTACTGCGACAAGGGCTGCGACGCCATCATCGCCGTGGGGGGCGGCTCGGTGATCGACACCGCCAAGGGCACGAACATACTGGTCTCCCTGGGAGGGGACGACCTCATGCGCTACGCCGGCGCCGGCGCAGTCAAGCACAAGCTTAAACCGCTTATCGCCGTTCCCACCACCTCCGGTACCGGCTCCGAGATGACGCTTGTCGCGGTGATCGCTGACTACGAGCGTAACCTCAAGCTCGCGTTTGTGTCATACTTCCTGCTTCCCGACATCGCGATACTCGATCCGCGCATGACGAAAACACTCCCGCCCGCGATCACGGCCTTCACCGCCATGGACGCGATGACGCACGCGGTAGAGGCGTATACCTGCATGGCCAAGAACCCGCTTTCGGATTCGGCGGCGCTCATCGCCATTCAGCTCATCAGCCAGAACGTGCTGAACGTGATCAGGAATCCCGGCGACATGGAGGGGAGGCTCGCGCTTGCGAACGGCTCGGCGCTGGCGGGGATCGCGTTCTCCAACTCGATGGTGGGAATGGTCCACACGATAGGGCACGCGACCGGCGGGGCCTGCCACGTGCCGCACGGCGTGTGCATGAGCATCTACCTGCCCTACGGACTGGAGTACAACATGCACCGCAACGGGAACCTCACCGCGGAGCTCCTCTACCCGCTCGCGGGCGCCCGGGTGTACCAGGCGACGCCGCGGCGCGAGCGCGCGGAGAAGGCGGTCGCGATAATCCGCCAGCTCAACCAGGACCTGCACGACGCCACGGGCAAGCGCCACGCGCGCTGCCTCAAGGAGATCTTCGATCGCGACGGAAAGCAGATGGTCGCGAAGGAGAGCCTCCCGCTCATCGCCCAAAAGGCGATGGGTGACGCCTCGCAGTTCTACAATCCCGAGGACCTCGACTTCAAGGATTTCATGTTCGTGCTCGAGGCGGCCTACGAGGGAGTGCCGCTGGACAGGCGCAGGGTGAAGAAGGGATAGGCCTTACGCAGAGGGCGAATGGCCATTCGCCCTTACAACAGACAGTACTTGCTGCCCCTCCGGGTACGAATCCCGGAGGGGTTTTTGCATACGGGGGGCCGACATGTGGCGGCAAATACTGCGGCCCCGAATTAAAACTACTGGTGATGAATTGTAAGCCTCCAGCCGTGGTCGTTTTGCCGAGGAGGGAACCTGCCTGGACCCGCATGGGTGCGGCATAAAATGCCTTGACGAACTACCATAATGGTATAATACTTATATCATTATTATACCAGGGAGAAACCCATGCCGTCTTTGCTCATAAAAAATATTCCCGCCGGGCTCCATAAGCGCCTTAAAGAAGAATCCAAAAGGCACCGGCGGTCAATGATGCAGGAGGCCATCGTCATCCTGGAGCAGTCCCTGGACCTGTCTCCCGTTGAGTTCCCGGAGCCGGTCAGGGCGGCTAAAAAGATCACGCACACAATGCTCAAGGCTGTCTCTTATACACATCTGACGCTGCCGACGAATAGAGAGGTGTA
>CALMJO010000269.1 GCA_937864375.1 uncultured Spirochaetota bacterium | reverse complement strand
GATCTAGTACGGTCTCGTGGGCTCGGAGATGTGTATAAGAGACAGGGTATGGACAGCACCGATGCGCCCACCATGAGATAGAACGTGCCCGCGATCGCGGGGAAAATCCCGCCCTGGGTCATTTCGCTGCGCGGCGGTTCGGTAAAAAATTCCCACGAGAGGGATGAAAAGCCCTTTTTGAAGATGTACGCGAGCATCACCACGAGGAACACTATAACCGCGTACGAAAGCACCCGGAGGAGGATGAACATTGCCCGTTCAACGAGGTTTGCCGCCGGCTTCATCGCCCCTCCCTACGATTCCTTGAACTGGTACTTGTCCGAAAGAAAGCCCGCGACCACGTTGAAAAACATCGTCAGGAAAAAGAGCAGGATCCCGATCGCGAAGAGCGCGTGGTAGTGCGTGCTCCCGTACGGCGCTTCGGCCATCTCCGCGGCGATGTTCGCGGTGAGCGGACGGGCGGGATCGAACGGCGACCACGGGATAATCGCCGCGCCCCCGGCCACCATGAGCACCACCATGGTCTCCCCGATCACGCGCGACACCCCGAGTATGATCGCGGTCCATATTCCCGACAGCGCGGCGGGCACCGTGATGTGCCGGATCGTCTGCCACCTGTTCGCCCCCAGGGCGTACGAGCCTTCCTTGAGGGACAGGGGGACCGACGACAGCGCGTCCTCGCTTATGCTGGCGATCGTGGGCACGGCCATGAAGGCGAGCATGATCGCCGCGTTCAGCACGTTGAGTCCCGAGTTCAGCCTGAACGTCTCCTGCATCCAGGGCGCCAGCACCACCATCCCGAAGAACCCGATCACCACCGAGGGGATCGAGGCGATGATCTCGATTACAGGCTTCACGATCTCGCGCACCACAGGGTGGGCGAGCTCCGACAGGTACACGGCCAGCGAAACCGACAGCGGCACCGCGATGAGCGAGGCGAGCAGCGTCACGAACAGCGACGCTATGATGAGGGGAAAGGCCCCGTAGCGCTCGGGCGCGCTCGTGGGGTACCAGGCGTCCCCCAGCAGGAAGTCGTTGATACCCACCGTCTTGAAGAGAGGCAGTCCTTCCTTGAAGAGGAAGAGCATGATGAGCATGAGAACGGCCAGGCAGCTCATGCCGATGAAAAGGAATCCGCGGCTGAGTACCCGATCGTATATTATGCTTCTATGGGAAAGTGAACCGGCTTTCATGGCGCCTTCGCGTGCTCGGGTTGAATGAGTCTTTTGCGAATAATAAGGCGCGCCGGTATGAATATTTTATGAAGTTTTATTAAAGATGGGGTGAATTAGCCGCGCATGATGCGCAGCGCCTCCTTAACGGCGGCCCCTATATCGCCGGCCCCCACGATCTCGGTGACGAGCGCGGCGCACCGGGCCCCGCGCTTCACGACCTCGGGGAGGTTGTGAAGCTTGATGCCGCCGATGGCGACGAAGGGGATGGTCACGTTCTTCACGGCGAAGTCCAGGTATTCGAGTCCCACCGGCGCGCACACGTCGTCCTTGGTGAAGGTCTGGAAGAGCGGGCCTACGCCTATGTAGTCGGCGCCGCGCGCGATCGCGTCGCGCGCCTGGCCCGGGGAGTGGGAGGAGAGGCCAATGATCATCTCCTCCCCCGTGAGCGCCCTTACTGCCTCGATGGGCATGTCGTCCTGTCCCAGGTGGACGCCGTCCGCGCCCACGGCCATGGCGATATGCACGTCGTCGTTCACGATGAAGGTGGCCCCCGCCTTCGCGGTGAGCGCGCGCAGGGCGATGCATTCCTCGTACCTGCACAGCATGCTCGGCGCCTTCTCCCGGTACTGTATGATCCTCACGCCCGCGTCGAGCATCGCCCCCGCGACCTCCACGGCCGTGCGGCCCTGCGAAAATTTCTCCGCGGTGATGCAGTAAAGCGGGTGCTCCAGTTTTTTCCTCTTGATGTGCGTCATGTCCATGCCTTCACCTCAGAACCACTTGCTTTCGATTTTTCCCGGACGGTACGCCTCGATGTAAGGGAGCGCCTTCTCGACGCTACCCGCGCAGAAATACAGCCCCCCGAACGAGGGCTTCGCGAAACGCTCGTCGTACATCTTCTGGAACAGGTCCATCAGGCCGTCGTAGAATCCCGCGGTGTTCACGAGCACTATGGGCTTGGCGTGGAGGCCCAGCTGCTTGAGAGTGATGATCTCGAGCGTCTCCTCCAGGGTGCCAAACCCGCCGGCGAGCGCGATGAAGGCGTCGGCCAGGGACTCCATGCGCTCCTTGCGCTCGCGCAGGCCCCGCGTGAGTATGAGCTCGTCGGCCGCGTTATACGCCAGTCCCTTGTCGCTGATCGCCTGGGGGATGACCCCCGTCACCTTCCCGCCGCGCCCCTGCACCGCGCGCGCGAGTATCCCCATGACGCCCACGTCGGCCCCGCCAAAGACGAGCCGCCATCCGCGCTCGGCGATCGCCTCCCCGAGGACGCGTGCATCGCGCACGTGGGCGCCGTGCACCCTGTCGCTAGACGAGCAGTATACGCATATCCGCATGCTCACCGGCCTCCCCGGACGTCCATGCCTGTCCTTTCCGCGCGATCCATGCCGGCGTTATAGTGGGGCCCGCCTATACCTAGCACTGTAGCAGCTTGAGGGCTACCG
>CALMJO010000268.1 GCA_937864375.1 uncultured Spirochaetota bacterium | reverse complement strand
TACACCTCTCTATTCGTCGGCAGCGTCAGATGTGTATAAGAGACAGTTCAATGACGCTCTTTTTTCCCGCGCGCGCGAGCTCCCTGCGCCGCCGGCCGCTCTTCACACCCATGTTGAACAGCGCCTCCGCGACGCCGCCGGTCTCCTTCATCCGGGCGTGGAGCGCGTCGTAGACTCGGTAAAAGATCCGGGGGACCGACACCAGCAGGGTGGGGCGCACCTTCGCCAGGTCGTCCACGATCGTCGCGGGGCTCTCCGCCAGCCCGTACGAACCGCCGATGCGCATCACCGCGTGGAGCTCGCAGACCTGCCCGTAGGAGTGCGCCCACGGCAGGAAGGAGAGCGAGCGCGTATGCTCGCTCAGCATGTGGAAGTGCTTGAGGATGGCGTGTATGTTGCTCGTGATGTTGCCGTGCGAGAGGAGCACGCCCTTGGGATCGCCCGTGGTGCCCGAGGTGTAGATGAGGCCCGCGATGTCGTCGGCGGAGGGTTTAATGGACGGGAAGGGTTGCATGGCGCCGCGGGCCTCCAGGTCGGTCATGGACCCGGGCCCGTCCGCGTTCGTTTCAATTATGTTTTTTACGGGACCGGATATACCGGCAAGGTGGGAAAGCTTCTCGCGGATCTCCGGCTTCGATACGAAGAGGAGCTTGATTCCGCTGTCCTTTATGATGTACTCCCAGGTGGCCGCGAGCTCGGCCTCGTACATGGTGACGTACCGCGCGCCCAGGCCGTAGGTTGCGTAACATGCGACCGCCCATTCCACCGAATTGTTTGAGATGATGCCCACGGTGTCCCCGCGGCCGATGCCCAGTATCGCCATCCCGCTACGGAGATTATTTATCCTCGCGCCGATCTCCCTGTAGGTGTGCCACACATATTCGTTGTTTCCGTTCTTGACGCCAAACCATTCGTTTTCAGCGTAGCGGGAGATGCTTTCCTCCAGCATTTCCACGAGGTTATCGGGTTTGTGCATCTGGTACATTAAAACCTCCATTTTCGCTTTTCGTTTATTTGTGTAAATAGTGTATATTTATGTAAATGATGTTTACAGAATCAATTTTGTCAAGCGAAATTGGTAGGCCCGGAACGCACAAAAAGGGGTCAGAGCCCGGTCAAAACGAATGTGCCGATCGTCGCGATGAAAAAGGCTTGACAAAACAGCCGGACGGTAAACAATGTTTACATATGTAAATGGGGTTAATGAAATTGTTTATCGCCGATCAACTTATTGGAAGAAAATGACGGATTTTTCTTCCAGGGGCTCTGACCCCTCGCACCCTTCACCGGCGAGAAGCATAACCGATTCATACGCCAGGTTCGACCTCATCAGCATGAACACCGCAATTCAAGGTTCAGGATCATGTTTCTCCGGGTCGCGCTTCACGTAACAGAGGCGCGCGGCCCGATGTCCGGGGCCCAGGCATCGCCGCAGGCCGAGGTTGAAAGGGGGAATGGGACTGCCGGCTCCCCCGACTCCGTCCCGGCCGGTTTCCGCACTGTGGCACAGGGCATTGGGTCGATACGCGAGGCGTACATACCAAAATCGGGAGGGCGCCATGGATTTCGAACTGAGCGAGGAACAGCAGCGGCTTCA
>CALMJO010000267.1 GCA_937864375.1 uncultured Spirochaetota bacterium | reverse complement strand
CATCTCCTTATCTCCCTTTCTTACACGCCGTTGCCTCTAAGCGTGTCCGTGGAATCAACGTTCCACGACCAGGGCGCCGAATATTGGTTTGACAGCGCGCCTCGCGGCGGTGCAAGCTGTGCGCACGGGAACGCCCGCTCACCGCCACGAAACGGGGAATGACCATGAAACGCCTGTACATACCGCTGATGATTCTGCTCGCGACCACGTGCGCGCTCGCCGTCCAGGTGGACGTCGAAGAGCTCAAGTCGGGGAAAAAAATAGATTTCCAGAACTACGTTCCGCCGGGGGTGAGGCCCGACAGCTTTACCGAGATCAGGGCTATAGGCTACGGGCTCGCCGCGGGGACGGCGCGCTGGGGCGAGAACGTACAGGTGCCCTACCACCTTAAATACTCGATCATCCGCGCGACATCGAAGGAAGAGCCCGACAAGCTTTCGGCCGACATCTTTTCCATCGATCCCGACGCGAAGGTCACGCACATCGACAACCTCCGGCTCATCATCGCCGCGTACCTCGAGGGGATGTACGCGTATTCCGCGAAGGACGCGTGGACGCTCGCGGTATTCGCGACCTACTACAACGCCGTATACCGTGGAAAGCTCGATTACTTTGCGGGGAAGTACAAGCTCGCGGTCACGAAGCACCTCGCGGCATGGAATGCCGGGCTTTCGGTGAAATTCAGCGAGTGGCCGGGACAGACGAAGCTGCTCATCCCGCTCACGGAGAACGCCTCCCGGGGCACCATCGGAACCATCGACGCCGATATAATAAGCGACGACAAGGTGAAGGAGTTCGTACGCAAGGACGACACGAAGATCGACGAGCGGAAAGACCTGGTCGACATCAAGAAGAAGGTGATCGACGAAGAGAAAAAGAAGCTCGACGAGGAGAAGAAAAAACTCGAGGACACGGAGAAGAAGAACAGGGAAGAGAAGGACCGGATCGACAAGGAGAAGAAAGAGATCGAGAAAGAAAAGAAGGCCGAGGAGACCGAACGCAAGAAGATAGAGGAAGAAAAGAAAAAGGTCCCCGCAATCACCGACGAAAAGGAGCGCGAGAAGAAGAAAACAGAGATCGAGGAACGCGAAAAGGAGCTGAAAAAGCAGACCGAAGACACGAAGAAGGAAGAAAAGAAGATCGCCGAGGAAGAAAAGAAGCGGAAGGAAAACGAGGACACGGCGAAAAAGGAGGCCGAGCGCGTCGCGGAGAAAGAAAAGAAGATAGCGGACAGGGAAAAGAAGCTCGAGGAAGAGAAAAAGGAAATCCGCGAGGACGAAAAGAAAAAGGACCCGGGTAAAAAGCCCGACGAAACCGTCGTAAAGAAGGAAGAGAAGGAAAAGGAGAAGGCGAAGGAGCTCGAGAAAAAGGAGAAGGAGCTCGACAGGCGCGAGGACGCGCTGCGCGACAAGGAGCCGGACAAGAGCATTTACGCCCTCAAGCTCTATTATTTGAAAATCAAGGAATACCTCGAGGAAGGCCACTACAACAACGAGATGATCATGATCAACGCCTCCACGCGCAGGGTGGAGTTCCAGTCCCCGGTGAAGAACATCTGCGGGAGCAGGTACGACATCTTCTCCGAGGGCATCGCCGTCATCGCGCACGCGGGGAGCCACAAGGGCGAGCACCGCCTGGTGCTCCTCGACAGGGACACGCTCGCGGCCAAGGCAACCGGCGCCGACGACATCTTCTGGCGCAGCTTCGTAGAAATCCGCGAGGGGAACATCTACGCGGTCATGATCGAAAAAAACGAGTGCTACCTTGGAAAATACGACGGCACGCTCAAGCGCGTCGCGAGGTCCGCGGAAAAGGTGAACAAGGAAACCTTCATAAGCTTCTTCCAGGACTTTATCTACATCAACCGGCACGACAGGAAGATACTGGTGCTAAAAAAGAGCGACCTGTCCGTCGTGGACACGATCGACCCGGCGGCGCTGCCGGTGAAGTAGGAGGGCATTGACAATATGAAAACCCTGATCAGTGAAAATGCATTGCCGTCTTTCATGCGGATACTATTGGTTTGCATATTCACCATCCTCCTCTCCTGCGCCTCCGCCCCCGTCACGGACGGAGGCCCATCCACGATCGAGGGCCAGGCGTACCTTTCCAGGGCGGGTCTCGTCGTGAGCGGCGTGCTTCTCGTGGACCTGCCGGAGCGCGATGCGGAAAAGCTGGCGGGAAAGGTGCTGCGCGTGAAGGGCTTCATCGAGAAGGAGCATCCCTGGAAGACGGTGCGGGAGGGCGAGCCGCAGCGGACCGGCTTCGACATGCCGGTCATGCGAAAGATCGCGTCCATCGAAATGCTCGGACAGTGAGGAAGAGCGCATCCCCGGGCGGGCTCCGTGCGGTGCGGGGCGTCCCCCGGCGGGCGCGATGCAGATCGGACCCCAAAAATGGAAATGGATTGACCGGATAGCGGCACGCATGTAGAGTAACGGGTGCGCTGCCGGCGTGGAATCGTCTGAAGACCAGGCGCCGCGGCATCGGCAATGCGGTGATGCGCCATTACTCGATAATCGTGGAGGCATAATGAAAATCAACAGGTCGATCACAATGCTGATTGTGCTGTGCGCGTGCGCGGCGATGCTCACTTCATGCGCGAAACCGGCCGCGGGACCGGAGGTGATCTGGGTCGTGGGCAAGGTCGAAGTCAGGAGCGCTGGCGGCAGTGCCCGCGCGGCGGCGGCAAAGGAAATACTGGCACAGGGCGACGTGGTCACCACCGGCACGGAATCGCATATAACGATACAATTCTCACCCGACGTCATCGCGAAGGTCGAGGAGAATTCCACACTCGCCCTGGCCTCGCTCGCCATGGAAAAGATCCTGAATCTCCAGAAGGGGCAGGTCCTCTCCAAGGTAACGAAGCTCCGCAAGGACGAGAGCTACACCGTGACCACGCCCACCGCCGTCGCGGGCGTCCGG
>CALMJO010000266.1 GCA_937864375.1 uncultured Spirochaetota bacterium | reverse complement strand
GGGGCTCGACGCGGTGATTGACGGAATGCTGAACGTGGAAAAGGCGAAGGGCATCGCGGATATGCTGGCCCTCGTGTAACGCAATAATACCATTTTCAAGGAGTGATCATGGATTTCACGCTGAACGATGAACAGAAGATGCTGATCGACACCATCCGCACGATGGGCGAGCGCGAGAAGTTCCGGGACCTCGCGAAGCGGATCGACGAGACCGCGGAGTTCCCGTGGGAGCTGCTCAAGAAATACGCGGACCTGGGCCTGCTGGGGATGACCCTCTCGCCCGCGCACGGCGGCGGGGGACAGAGCGCGCTCAACGCCATCCTCGTCATCGAGGAGCTCGCGAAGTTCAGTCCCATGATCGCCGCGCCCGTGTTCGAATCGAGCGTGGGGCCGGTGAGGGTCATCGACATCTTCGGGACCGACGAGCAGAAGCAGGCGGTGCTCCCCGGCGTCTGCAGGGGCGAGCTCTCCGTGTCCGTGTGCATGACCGAGCCGGAGGCCGGGAGCGACCTCACCGCGCTCACCACGAACGCGGAGGAGGAGGGCGACCACTACGTCCTGAACGGGCGCAAGTCCTTCATCACGGGCGGCGGGCATGCGAGCCACTACATGGTGTACACGCGCTTTGGCAAGGTCAAGGGATACAAGGGAATAGGCGGCCTCCTCGTGGAGAAGGGGATGCCGGGCTTCACCTTTGGAAAGCAGGAGCGCTACATGGGGCTGCACGGCATGCCCTCGTGCGACCTCTTCTTCGACAACGTGAAGGTGCCCAAGAAGAACCTCGTCATCAAGCCGGGCGATTTCAACAAGCTCATGCTCACCTTCGACATCGAGCGCTGCGGGAACTCCGCGATGTGCCTGGGCGTCGCCGGCGGGGCGCTGAACGAGGCCAAGGCCTACGCGATGGAGCGGCACGCATTCGGCCGTCCCATCTGCGAGTTCCAGAACATCCAGTTCACGACCGTGGACATGGCGACCAAGCTCGACGCGGCGCGGCTCCTCGTCTACCGCGCGGCCGCGGGCGCGGGCCAGGGGCTTCCCTCCATGTACGAGGCGGGCATGGCGAAGGCCTTCGCGAACGAGATGGTGGTGAGCGTCACCGAAAGCGCGATGCAGATTTTCGGGGGCTACGGCTACAGCACGGAGTTTCCGATCGAGCGGATGTATCGCGATGCGAAGGCGTGGTGCGTCGCAGGCGGCACCATCCAGATGCTTAAAATAGGAACCGCCAGCATGATATACGGCAGGAGGTTCGACCAGCGCCGGTCGTCGTCGTAATGTCCGGTCGCGACCGTACATTACGACGCGACCGGACGTCGCACACGCGACCAAACGCGACAATCGGTCACGAACGATCAGCCATACACGACGTATCGCAACAAGACATAGTGAAGTCGTTACAACAAGGGGGCAACAATGAGCAAGTATTACAAGGACGCGGACGATCTGTATAAAATATACGGCTACTTCCTGGACAGGGTGCTGCAGGACGAAAAGATCGGGACCAAGATGGCGAAGTCGGGCATCATCATCCGCTTTTTCTACACCGACCCGGACTGCGAGATCACGATCGATCTCAAGAACCCGCCGGCGAAGCCGGGCTACTACGGAACCTTCTTCCTGGGGCCCTGCGACCTGCAGCCGGACGTCTGGTCGAAGCAGCCGGCGGACCACTCGCACCGGTTCTGGCACGGGCTGGAAAACCCGATCGCGGGGGTCACCAAGGGCATCATCAAGCAGGGCGGGAAGGTCACGGCCATGCTCAAGCTCCTCCCGGTGATCAAGCCCGCGTTCCATATGTTTCCCATCGCCCTCAGGGAGATGGGGCTCGAGAATCTCATCGTGTCGAAAAAAGACTGACGGGTCTTTTTAATATCGCATATCGCCGGTTTGCGGGGGTGCGTGGATGAAGGAAAAAGGCCGCATGCATTACGCCTGGTGGATAGTCGTCTCCGGGTTCTTCCTCAACCTGGCGGGCATAGGCATCATCATGAACTGCATGGGCGTCTTTTACAAGCCCGTCATAGAATCGCTGGGATTCACGCGTGGCTCATTCGCGCTCTACTTCTCCATCGCCGCGCTCTCGATGATGGTGGTCGCCCCGGTCATGGGAAAGGTGCTCGAGCGCAGGAACATACGCGTGGTCATGGGCATATGCACCGTGCTCATGTCGGCCAGCTTCGCGCTCTTCTCGCAGTGCACGACGCTCGCCCAGTTTTACGCGCTGTCGGTTTTCCTGGGGATCGGGAGTGCCGGGACCCACATCATCCCGGTCTCCATGATGGTCACCAACTGGTTCGAGGAAAAGCGCGGGCTCGCCATGGGCATCGTCTTTTCGGCGACGGGGATCGGGGGCTTCATCTTCAATCCCTTCTCCAACTGGCTCATCGAGAACCACGGGTGGGAGACGGCCTACCTGGTCCTGGGTATAATCGTGGGCGCGTGCACCGTTCCCGTGGCGGTCTTCCTGGTGCGCGCCCGTCCGCAGGAGAAGGGGCTTTCCGCCTACGGCGCCCGCGCGCTTCCGGAGGGATCGGATGCGCAGGCAGTCCCCGGGCTTACCGGCAGGGAAGCGCTGCGCACGGCCTCCTTCTGGTTCCTCGCCGTCATGATTCTCTTCATCGCGGTGGCGAACATGGGAGTGCTGCACCACATCGTCCCCTACCTCACGGACACAGGCATGGATCCCGCGACGGCGGCGAACCTCATGTCGCTGCACATGGCGGTGCTCGTGGTCGGGAAGCTCGTCATGGGCGACCTGTCCGACAGGATGGGCCTCATGCGCAGCCTGGTGCTGTGCATCCTGGGGCTCACCGTATCCATAGGGCTCCTCTTCGGGGCGACGGCCTTCTGGATCGCGGTCCTGTTCAACGTGCTGTTCGGCTTCGCGATCTCGGTGAGGACGGTGCTGCCGCCGCTCATGGCCGCGGCCTGTCTTGGCCCCAGGCATTTTGGCGTCATCTACGGCTTCCTGAACGTGTTCACCACGCTGGGGAGCGCCATCGGGGTGCCGCTCTCCGGTTACATTCATGACGTTACGCGAAATTACCATGCGGCGTTCGCCCTTTACATCGCGCTGGGCGTGCTCGCCGCGATATTCGGGATACTGGCGCTTCGCGGCGCGAGGTTCGCCCGCGCCTGATCCCCGGGAAGAAGGAAATAGGCCACGCCATGCATGCGTTCGTTGAAAAAATTGCACACATCGATCTAGGCGCCGGCGCAGTCTCGTCCCGCGAAATTCCCGCGCAGACCTGGATCTCGTACATCGGCGGGAGCGGCCTCGCGGCCAGGCTCTTCCGGGACGAGGCTGACTTCACGGCGGACGCACTCGACCCGCGGGCGCTCCTCATCTTTTTGAACGGGCCGCTTGCCGGGGTTAGATTGTCGGGCGCGAGCCGATTATGCGCGGCGGCGCGCTCCCCCCTCACCGGGGCCTTTGCCGACTCATCGTGCGGCGGCTACTTCGCGCCGGCGCTGCGCCACGCGGGCCTGGGAGGGCTCGTGTTCACGGGGCGCGCGGAAACGCCATCGCTCCTGTTCATCGACAACGATTCGATTCAAATCCAGGACGCGGCGTTCCTGTGGGGGAAGGGGATCGAGGAGTCTACGGCTCTCATCCGCGCGAAATACGGGCAGCGCGCGCGCTCGCTCGTCATCGGCCCGGCGGGGGAGAACATGGTGCCATTCGCCGGCATCATGCACGAGGCGCACCACGCCTTTGGACGCTGCGGCATGGGCGCCGTGATGGGATCCAAGAACCTCAAGGCGATCGTGGCGAGCGCGAAGCCGCGCGACCCCGAGCTCGCGCACCCCGGGCGCGTGCGCGAGCTCGTGAAGGAGCTCACCCCGCGCATAAAGGATTTCGTCATGTCGCAGGTGCTCCACGAGTACGGCTCGCCGGGGAACCTCGAGGGACACATGCACAGCGGCGACGTTCCCATCCGCAACTGGACCTCCAACTTCAACGAGGAGATGGCCGAGTCGCTCACCGGGAGCACGCTCACCGAAACCTATCTTACCCGCGCCGGGACGTGCGCCTACTGCGCCGTCGCATGCAAGCGCATCGTCAAGGTGGACGAAGGCCCCTTCGCCGTGGACGAGGGCCCCGGCCCGGAGTACGAAACGGTCGCGGCGTTCGGGAGCCTCCTGGGCTCGCCCGACCTGGCCGCCGTGTGCAAGGCGAACCGCGTGTGCAACGACCTGGGCATGGACACCATCACCGCGGGCGCGACGATCGCCTGGGCCATGGAGGCCTTCGAGCGGGGAGACCTCACCCTTGAACAGACGGGCGGCGTTTCGCTAGAATGGGCAAACATGCGCACGGTGATCGACACGCTCCTTCCCGCGATGGCGCGCCGCGAGGAGGGAATCGGGGCGCTGCTCGCGATGGGAAGCGCGGCCGCGGCGCGAGCGATCGGGGGCGGGGCGATCGACTATACCGCGCAGTGCAAGGGCCTCGAGGCGCCCATGCACGATCCGCGCGGCGGAGGGCACGGGCACGCGCTCGCCTATGCGATGAGCCCCCGCGGCGCCTGCCACGTGTCGAGCGCGATGCACTACATGGAAACGGGCGCCTGCAACTACCCCGAGATAGGGTTCGAGTTCAATCTCGAGGCGCTCACCGACGAGGGGAAACCGGAGACCATGATGCTCGCGGCGGCCATGGGCTGCATCGAGAACAGCGCCTGCCTCTGCCAGTACGCGGACAGGACGTTCACGATTCCCGAGATCGTGGAGCTCTTCAACGCGGCCGCCGGCTACGGGTACGACGCCGCCGCCATGGTGGAGGCGGGGTACCGCGTGTTCCACCTGAAGCGCTGCATCAATTACCTGCTGGGCTTCACCGCCGGCGACGACGCCCTCACGCCCCGAATGCTCGAGCCCGCGCGCGACGGCGACCCTGCCGGGATCGAGATCCGCTTCGACGACATGAAGGCGCGGTTCTACGAGCTCATGGACATGGACCCGGAAAAGGGCGTGGCGCGCGCCGCGAGGCTGCGCGCGCTGGGGCTCCAGGACGAGGCGGACGCGATTTGGCCCGGGATCTCGTAACGGTGCGCGTGAAGGGCGCCGGTCCCCTGAGGGCGCACGTTCCAGAAAGCGAGCTTGTCCTGCCGGCAGGCTCCACGCTCGATGCGCTCGTCGCCCGGTTCTCGATCCCGTCGGAACATCCGGTGGTCGCCATGGTGGACGGGAAGCGGAGCTCCCTGAAAAACCAGCTTCGCGACGGCTCGCATGTAGTACTCGTGACGCTCCTGCCGGGAGGGTGAAGGGCGCCCGCCTGGATGGGATGCGGTCGCTCCGCCGGTCGGCCCTACAACCGCGTTTCCACGCGGTTCCTGCCCATCTGCTTGGCGAGATAGAGCGCTTCGTCCGCGCGCGCTATGAACGATTCGGCCGTGTCGCTCTCGTTGAATTCCGTGACGCCAAAGCTGCAGGTGACGCTCCCGGGCACCGCGAAGCGCCCGCACTCGACCTCGTGGCGGATCTTTTCGGCCGCGTGGCGCGCCTTGGCCGCGTCCGTGTTCGGAAGGAGCAGGGTGAACTCCTCGCCGCCCCACCGCGCGAACAGGTCGCTCCTGCGCGTCATGCGCCGTACCAGCCTGGTCAGCTCGATTAATACCGAATCCCCGGCCTGGTGGCCAAAGCCGTCGTTGATCGACTTGAAATGGTCAATGTCCATGAATACGAGCGAAAGCGGCGACCCGTAGCGCCTGGCGATTTCGGCCTGGTCCGCGAGCGCCTCGTTGAACCTCGTGCGGTTGTACGCGCCGGTGAGCGGGTCGAGCGAGGCGCGGCGTTTGTAGGCGCGGCGCTTCTCGTCGAGCCCCGTGACGTCGGTGAAGGTCACTACGCGAAGCTCGCCGTCGATCGAGAGGCGGCTCACGTCCGCATGAAACACCCGCGCCTTCTTCCTTCGCGGCGGCCTGAAGGCCACGAGCGCCGACTCTCCGCCCGATTCCGCAAGCGCCCCGATCCACCCGCCCTCGCGATCCACGGACACGCACTCGTCCTCGTCGACGACCATGTCGCGTATCCGCGCCTGGAGGCAGTCAAGGTCCGTTTCGCGGGCGATCCCGAAGAATTCCATAAAGCGCTTGTTCGCGAGCCGGACGGACGCGCGATCGATCACGAGCACCATGTTTTTCTGGGAGTCGATGATGGACTGGAGGTAGTCCTTCCGCTCGGCGACGAGGCGCTCGAGCCTCCGCCGCTCGGTCACGTCCAGGAAGCCCAGCACCGTCCCGGACCCGGCGCTCCCGCTCGCCTCGAGGATCGACGCGGTAAGGCTGATGTTCTTCCATGTCCCGTCCCGCGCCTTAAGCTTGAATTCCGTTCCGTCCCCGCCTCCCGGTCCGTCCGCGGGCGCGCCGATTCCCGGCAGGAGCGCCGCGGAATCCCCGTCCATCGGCGCGAGCACCTCGGCGCATTGCCGCCCCAGCGCCTCGTCGCAGCTCCAGCCCGTGATCTGCTCCGCGGTCCTGTTGACCAGGTCGATCCTCCCGCGCGCGTCGGTGCTGATCACCCCCACGCCTATGGCATGCAGCGTCCCCGCGAGCCGCGCGCGCTCCTCGAGTATCCTGCGCCGCTGCTCGACGAGCCGGAGGTCGGTGATGTCGCTTCCCACGCACTGGTACTCCCAGATGGCTCCCTCGTCGTCGAAGAGCGCCTGGACCGACCAGACAAGGTAATGCGGCTCGCCGTCCAGAATGATCATGCGTTCGGTGTTTGCGAGCGGGGAGCCGGCGCAGATCCGCCCCTTGAGGGCGGTGAATTCCGCGCGGTCGTTTCCAAACAGGATCGCGACGGCGTCCTCGCCCAGGACCTCGAACGGGGTCGTCCGGAAATACCCGCAGAATCCCTGGTTGACGAACGAGACCGAATTGTCGGAGGGAAAGAAGCGTATGATCATGATGGGAGAGTTGTCGACGATGCCGCGGTAGCGCTCCTCGTTCTTGCGCAGCACCTTTTCGATCTTCCTGCGCTCGAGCGCCTCCCGCCTGTGCCGGACCGCGTTCTCGATCGTGTGGCTGAGGAAGTAAAACCTGTCCTCGCCTCCTATGGAAGACTTGGGGAGATAGTCAAAGGCGCCCGCCTTCATCGCCTTCACTGCGGTCAGCTCGTCGCCCATGCCGGTGAGCATCACGACCGCGGCGTCGATCCCCCTCTCCTGCATGCGCGCGAGCACCTGCAGGCCGTCCGTGTCCGGGAGCATGTAATCGAGCACGACGCAGTCGCATGCGCGCGATTCGAGGAGCACCATCGCCTCCCGGCCCGTTCCCGCCTGGAGGATCTCGCACCGGTGGCCGCCTCTCAGGAGCACGTCCGCGAGGAGGGAGCGTACCGCCGCGTCGTCGTCCACGATGAGTATTACGTGCGCGTCATCCGCCATCTTCTCCGCCGTCCGCATCGCCCCTTTATTTTTATTCAGTATAGTGGAACCGCTGATTATGACAAGGAATATTTCGGGTGTGCGCCGCCCACGAACGGGCCGGCCGAAAGAGGATATGCGCCCGACCGGCCTGCAAAAACCTTGACTGGATGTCACGCCCGGCATATCCTGAAGGACAGCGCGCCGCAACCGGCCCGGTATTCGTTCGGGCCTTTCATCGTCGTCTCCACCGGCGGCGCCGCGACGGGATGACATCCCGAATCGAAACATCGCGGGTGGGTGAGCGCTCCCCGTGAACCAGGAAAATGCGAGAAATGAAAAGAATTGATTTTGCGAAAATGGCGCAGGAATGCCTGCAGGCTGTCGGAGAAATGATCGGAAAGCACGGGCCCCGCCTCGCGGGAACCGATGCGTGCCGCGCGTGCGCGGAGGATGTGATGGACCGGATGAAAGCTGTCTCTTATACACATCTGACGCTGCCGACGAATAGAGAGGTGTA
>CALMJO010000265.1 GCA_937864375.1 uncultured Spirochaetota bacterium | reverse complement strand
CATTTTTTGCCCTGTTGTCTTTTTCCTTACGAAAAATCGCCTAACTCAAGTAATTTAATATCCCGGCAGCGATTAATACAAAGACTTTTTCTACTGTGGGAAAGGCCGGCGCAGTTACCTTCATTATGACACATGATGTTACTGAATTAGTGTTGACATACGAGAGCGGTAGTGTAGACTGCGCGTTAATTTTTTTAATGAAACGGGATTCGGAATTTCCCGCCAGGCGAAACGCTGGTCACGATGCGCCTGAAAGCGGGAAACCCGGAATGCGCCGTATTATTCAACGTGTAAGGGGTGTTTCATGATAAAAAGGTTACTAGTAATTCTCGCAATCGTACTTATGTCCGCAGGCTCTCTCTCGGCAGCCACCGCACCCGTCTATACCGCCGAAGCGTACCGGTCCTGGATGTACCTGGATTATACCGTCATGTTTTCGGACAACTGGGGTTTCAATGTTCTTGGAAGCCACAGCTATGAATACAGCAGGGATAATCATCTGCCCAAGAGCCATCCCAAGTATGCAACGAACACTTACGAAAAGCAAACATTCCTTTGGGAACTTTTTGCAGGTCCTATGTATGTTCAGAAGTTCGGCGATTTGACGTTAAAGCTTCCCGTATGGTATTATTACCAGGGATTTCCCACGCGTGTGAAAGCGGGTGACGACCTGTATTTCTATTCACACAACATTGAAATAGTCCCCATGGTCGACTATAAAATAGGCAAACTTACTCTGTGGAACAGGATAATATTCCATAACAAGGTGTATTCGTCCATCTATGCCAATGACAATGTTGGTGCACCCTATGCAGGCCAAGCCAACGACAGCAAGCGTGCGAACGGTCATTCGCTTCTTATCCGGGAATATTTCCGGATTCAGTACGCCGTAAACGACAAGCTCCGCCTGCTGATCGGCGACGAGATATTCGTTGGCGTGATCGAGGATAAAGATACCAAGGACATTACTCTTAACAGGATGGGACCCGGTTTCGAGCGCAAGGGCTTTAACCAGAACAGGACCTACATGGGCTTCAGCTACACGCTGGCCCCTGGCCTCGCGATCACTCCCCTGTACATGTACCAGATGGTGTACAACATACCCAACGAACGCAGGCTGACAGAGCGCGACCACTACCTCTTCATGGTGCTTTCGTACCAGATGAAGACCTATTAGTCGTCATCTGAGCATTGCAATGACCAAGCCCCCGGGGTGCATTCCGGGGGCTTTATTGTAGTGCGCCGGATGGGCCGCTGGATGAAAAAGGCCTTGCCGTGGGATTAAAACTCACCAAGCTTCTTGTTCAGAGCGTCATACCGCTGCTTTTGCTTTGGAGACATTGTGCCCTCGACCTCGCTCAATTCTTGAAGAAGCGGCAGCTTTTCCATTTTCAGGTTCATGATATTTTCGCTCCCCGCGCCTTCTTTCGCCTTGAGAACGGTCAGTTTTGCAACCATGTCCTGTAAATCGTTAAGAAGCACGTCGATCTTGTCCCCCGCGAACGCGACCGGGGCCATTCCTGAGAAGACGAACAATACGATGCAGAGAATCCCGATGATTTTCATGTTTCTCTCCAAAATAGTGTTATAGATGACTAACGGCCGGGCCTTAGGGGCGACTACCTGTCACCCTGGGAAAAATATTCGTGCTTACTGCCCTTGCGGTCAAGTGAAAAAGAAGGGCCAGTTAAAGATTGACAATTGACCGGCGTGTCCTATCGTCATGGAAAACCAAGTGACAGGTTCCATGCGCCGCACGAATGCGCATGATGCCCCCGGGGAGCATGAAATGAAGAAAGCGCCTGTGAAAAAAAAGCTTAAAATCGTCGACGTGTCCGAATTCTACGCCGAGGAGGGCGGCGGGGTCCGCACCTACGTGCGCCAGAAGCTCCAGGCGGGTTCCAGGGCGGGACATGAAATCGTGATCGTCGCGCCGGGCCCGGACAACGGGGAGAGCGAGCTCCTGGGAGGACGCATCGTCTGGGTGAAGGGACCGCACATGCCGTTCGACCCCCGCTACTTCGTCATGCTGAAGAAAAAAATGGTGAGGGAGATACTCGACCGCGAAAAGCCGGACGTCGTCGAGGGATCCTCGCCGTGGATGGGCGGCTGGTTCGTCGCGGGATGGAAGGGCGACGCGGTCAAGTCATTCATATACCACGCGGACCCGGTCGCGGTGTACCCCCAGACTTTCTTCGGCAATGCGCTCGGGATGGATCGGGTAGACAGGCTCTTCAGCTTTTTCTGGGCGTACCTGAGAAGGATAAGCGGCCACTTCGACGTTACGATTACGAGCGGCCAGTGGCTTGCCGACAAGCTCACCCGCTTTGGACTCAAGAATCCGCAGCCGGTGCCCTTTGGAATCGAAAAAACGCTCTTCTCGCCAAAACGCCGGTCGGCGAAGGTTAGGAAGTCGCTGCTGGAAAAATGCGGCCTGCCGGAAAGCGCTGCGCTCTTCATCATCGTGAGCAGGCTGCACCCGGAGAAGAGGCTGGGTACGCTGCTCAAGGCGTTTGAGATGGCGTCGAAGACGCGTCCCATGGGCGTGGTCATTTACGGAGACGGCCCCCAGCGCAAGTGGCTGAACAGGAGAATTGAAAAGCTGCCCGGCGTGTATTACGCCGGCTACACGCGGAGCAGGGAGGAGATGGCCGACGTGATGGCCAGCGCCGACGCCTTCCTGCACGGTTCCGCCGCCGAAACCTACGGCCTCGTGGTCGCCGAGGCGATCTGCTCGGGCACTCCCGTCATCGTGCCCGACCTGGGCGGCGCCGCGGACCTGGGAAATCCTGCGTACGCCGAAATCTATCCCACCGGGAGCCACACCGCCTGCGCGGCGGCAATGACCAGGATCCTTGAGCGGGATCGCCGGGAGCTTACAAGAGCGTGCGCGGACGCGAGTAAAAACAGGATCGGAACCATGGACGACCACTTCGAAATGCTTTTCGATCTCTACGCCTCGATGGTACGCGCAAGGAAGGGTTGAGCCGCTGTGCGCCCCGAACCTGCAAACGCCGGAAGCATCGCCCGGGCGGCGCGCATACTGCGGGAAGGGGGGATCGTTTCCTTTCCCACGGAAACAGTGTACGGGCTGGGTGCGTGCGCGTTTGACGCGCGCGCCGTGGCCCGCGTCTTCGAGGCGAAGGAGCGTCCCGCGTTCGATCCGCTCATCGTCCACATCGCCAGGCGGGAGGATCTGGCCGTGCTCGTCCAGAACGTGCCGGACCTTGCCTGGAAATTAATTGATAACTTCTGGCCGGGGCCCCTCACCCTTGTCCTCCCCAGGCGGGATACCGTTCCGGGAATCGTGACGGCCGGGCTTCCCACCGTGGGCGTGCGCATGCCCGCGCACCCGGTCGCGCACGCGCTCATCCTGGAAACTGGATCTCCCGTGGCCGCGCCCAGCGCCAACCCGTTCGGGTACCTTAGCCCCACCACCGCGGACCACGTGAGCGCGCAGCTGGGAGACCGCGTCGACATGATCCTGGACGGGGGACCGAGCGCCGTGGGCGTCGAGTCATCCATCTTGAAAATCGAAGACGGCGCCCCCGTTCTCCTGCGACCTGGCGGAATGCCGCTCGAGGAAATCGAGAGGGCGGCGGGTATCCCGGTAAGGGATGAAAGCGGCGTCCATGCATTGCCGGAAGCCCCGGGGCAGATGGAGTCCCATTACTCGCCTCACACCCCCGTCAGGATAATTAAAAGCGCGACTGAGTGCGGGGAGACCTCCTCCCGGTGCGGCCTCCTGGCGTTCAGGGATCCCGGGGACGCCGGACGCTTCGCCAGGGTCGAAGTGCTTTCGCCCACTGGCGATCTGTGCGAGGCCGCGGCGCGGCTCTTTTCGGCCCTCCACGAGCTTGACAGGGCGGGTCTCGATGAAATATGCGCGCAGGAGGTCCCTGAGGAGGGACTGGGCCGGGCAATCATGAACAGGCTGCGCCGCGCATCCTTCCGCTGATGCAGGATTCACAGGATTTCGTGCATTCATATTTTATTTGACAAAAGGGCAAACTGGTATATTATTCCAATTCGCTTTCACGATGCGAAATCTACCATACCTGCGTGCGGGTATTTTTTTTCCTTGCGCACTGCCTTCCGCGCACGCGGTGTACATCTGGCAAAGGAGTGCCTGCATGGACGCGAAAAAACCGGCGGCGTTGGACCTGCTCGTCGAGGGCCTTACGGCGCCATTCAAGGCGGTGTCTATAGTTGCCCGGAACAGGGGTCTGCTGGCATACATCGCCGTACCCTTCGTCATCAATACGGCCCTGATCGTCGCGGTCTTCTGGTGGGCCTTCAAGTACCTTTTCCCCCTGGTCACCCTGCTCCTGCAGGGGGACGCCTGGTACCTGGCGGCACTGCGCTGGATCGCCGGCCCCTTTCTCTTCGTCATGCTCACGATCGCCTGTTTTTTCATGTATTCGATTACAGGCAGCATCGTTTCGGCTCCGTTCAACGATCCGCTTTCGGCAAGGGTGGAGAGGATTCTCACCGGTGTGAAGGCGGATGAGCCCTTCTCCCTGCGCGTTCTGCTTGGAGATATCGTGAGGATGATCAAAAACATCATCAAGTTCCTGTTCATACTCATCCTCTGCAACATGCTCTTTTTCACGCTGAATATCATTCCCGGCATAGGATCGATGGCGTATACTGTCCTGAGTTTCGCCGCAGCGATGTTCTTTTTCGGATTCAATTTTTTCGATTTCGCGCTCGAGCGTCACCGCTACGAGTTCCGGTCCAAGATGGACGTGCTGTGGCGCTACCGGTTCATGACCATGGGCGTGGGTATGGGATTTGCACTCATCACCTTCATCCCCGTACTGGGGTTCCTGGGAATGAGCCTGTGCGCGGTGGGCGCCACCGAGCTGTATGTCAGGATCATAATGCCCGGTGAAAATACGCAAAGTGCGGAGGCCCCGTAAATGATACGCTTCGATTACAACTATTTCATGGACGAGCACATCGGCGCGGAGCACGGAATAGGCCTGTCCGAGCTCGAGGGCGTCAAGGGCCGCGCGGCGGCCGCCCTGGCGCGCATGGAAAAGGAAAGGGCGTCCGGTTCGCTCGGCTTTCTGGGTCTCCCGTATGACGCGAAGCTCGTCCGGGACATCAAAAAATTCCGTTCGTCAACCGGTTCGAAGTTCGATTCCGTCGCGGTGATCGGGATCGGAGGGTCGGCGCTCGGGGCCCAGGCGCTCAGGGCCTCGCTCGCACACCTCTACCTGAACGAGCTCGACAAAAAAAAGCGCGCAGGCGCGTGCCGCACGTATTTCTTCGACAATGTCGACCCCTTCGAGATCACGTCGCTGGGCGATGTGATGGACATTAAAAAAACCCTTTTCGTCGTCATTTCGAAATCCGGCGGGACAACGGAGACGAACGCCAATTACGCGATACTCCTGGAGCGGCTCAAAAAAACCGTCGGCAAGAAATTCCGCGAGCACATCGTCGCGATCACCGATCCCGCCAAGGGCGTGCTCCGTAAAATAAGCGCCCAGGAAGACCTCGCGACCTTTCCCGTTCCGTCGAACGTGGGCGGCCGCTTTTCCGTGCTTTCGGCCGTGGGCCTCCTTCCGGCGGCGTTCATGGGGATCGACATTGCGGGCCTGCTCAGGGGCGCGCGCGCCGGGCTGGAACGCTATTATGGTAAGCCTCTCATGGAAAACGCGCCGCTCCTGAGCGCGGCCTTTCACTACCTGTTCGACACGCGCAGGGGCAAGCGCATCAGCGTGCTCATGCCCTACACGCGCAAGCTCTTTCTCTTTTCGGACTGGTACCGGCAGCTGTGGGCCGAGTCTCTGGGAAAAAACACGAACATCCATGGCGCGCCCACGGTCGCGGGCCTCACCCCGGTTCCCGCGCTCGGCACGATCGACCAGCACTCACAGGCGCAGCTCTACCTGGAGGGCCCCAACGACAAGGTGATCACCTTTCTCAAGCTTGAAAACTTCGGCCGGGACGTGAAGATCCCCGATTTCTACCGCGGGAACCCGGAGCTTGACTACATCTCGCGCAAGAGCCTGCGCGCCCTGAACGGCTTCGAGGAGTCGGCGACCGAGCTTGCGCTCAAGATGGCATCGAGGCCCAGCGCCTCGATCATCCTGCCGCGGCTGGACAGCGCGACCGTGGGCGAGTTCATCATGTTCATGGAGTTGCAGACCGCATACGCAGGCTACCTGTATGACATCAATCCCTATGACCAGCCCGCGGTGGAACAGGGAAAGCATTTCACTTTTGGCCTTCTCAGCCGGCCGGGATACGAAAAATTCAGGGACGCGTTTGAGAAGGAATATAAAAAGAGCGCGAACTTCGTGCTATGAGGCTCGCCCTGCCTCTCTTCCTGGTGTTCGAGGGGATCGACGGATGCGGAAAATCAACCCTCTGCGCGCGCCTTCACGAGCACTATGCCGGTGAGAGCCTTCCCGCGGTGCTCCTGCGCGAGCCCACCGACGGGATCTGGGGAAGGAAGATACGGGATATGCTCCAGGGTCCCGAGCTCCCGGATGCAGCGGAGCAGGTGCGCCTGTTCCTCATGGATCGCGAGCATGATGTCGAAAACAATATACTTCCCGCGATCCGCCACAAGCGCATGATATTCATGGACCGCTATTTTTATTCGAACGCGGCGTACCAGGGCGCGGGAGGGATGTCGCCGGAGGACATTCTTCAAGAGAACCTGGGCAGGGGATTCCCCCTTCCCCACAGGGTATACCTGCTGGACCTTCCGCCGCAGGCTGCGCTCGACCGCGTGAGCGCGCGCCAGGGCGGTTCGAAGCACG
Source organism: uncultured Spirochaetota bacterium (assembly GCA_937864375.1). Lineage (GTDB taxonomy): Bacteria > Spirochaetota > UBA4802 > UBA4802 > UBA5368 > FW300-bin19. The sequence continues at coordinate 4,121 of CALMJO010000265.1, read as the reverse complement.
ACCTGTTTGAAAAAACGGAATTCCTGCAGCGCGTGCGTGACCATTACCTGGCGATGGCCGACGATCGCTTCTGCGTCATTGACGCGCGCGGGCCGGTGGAGGACATATTCAACGCGGTGTGTGCTGACATCGAGCGTGAATTCGGGACTAAATGAAAAACCGGCTGAAAAACCTGGTTCTCACCTACGGTCTCAACCTTGCATTCACGGGGAGCCTCGTCCTGGTATCGCTCTTCTGCTACTACGAGCGCCTGGAGGGGAGGACGCTCATATTCTTCTTTGCCGTGCTCATCTTCTCGCTGCTGCCGCTCCTGAACTACCTTCGCACCGCGATCGATCTCATTATCAGTCCCATCCGCTACGGCGACCTCTACATCCAGACCGTGGAGTCGATTCTCTCCCTGGAGTCCTACGACGAGGTGCTCAGGGAGACCTTCGACCAGATACTCAACCTCATCCGCGTGAAAACGGGCCTGCTCATTTTCCACTACCAGGACAAGGACGAGTTCAACATCTTCTACCAGCGCGACAGCAGGAAGCGCACCATACGCAACGCCCGCATCATGTCGGACAATATCCTCTTCAAGGTGATCGGCGGTCCCGACGACATCATCATCAAGGGCAAGCTCAATCCCTCGATCCATTTCGAGCACACCATCATAGGCGAGCTCGAAAACATAGGCGGGGAGATCGTGGTGCCCATATACTATCACGAGATGTTTCTGGGGCTGATCATAATCGGCGAGCGCAGACGGTGGTTCTCCGAAAACGAGATCCGGTTACTCAAGATTTTCGCGTCGAAGATCGCCATCCTTTCGGTGAACACCTTTTTCTTCAACGAGATGGTCAAGAAAAAGGAGCTCGAAAAGGAATACGAGCTCGCGAGCAGGGTGCAGAAAAAATTCCTTCCGGAGAGCACTTTTGCTTCGGGGCGTGTCAGCATCGCGGTGTTCCATGAGGCGTCGTCCCTCATCAGCAGGGAATACTACGACGTGTTTCAGAACGACCTGGTGGAGGACGACATCCGCGTGTCCTCCTATCGGATACGGGGGAACATCACGGGAACCTCGATCATCATGCCGGGAGTGCAGTCCGTGGTTCAGAGCTTCGCGCGCATGGGATTCCCGCCCTCGCGCGTGCTCACGAGGCTCAACCGCATAGCCCGCGAAAAGGGGCTCCAGCGCGAGGAGCTCATCATACTGCACGGTACCATCAGGCAGGGCGGGGAGTTTTCTTTTATCAATGACGGCTACCCCGCGCCGCTCCTGTTCCGGCGACGGGAGATGAAACTGCAGTTCCTGCGCGCGAACGGAAGGAACGCGACGCAGAGCGTAAAGCTGCATCCTGGGGACATGTGCATCATCGCCTGCGAGCATTTCCACGAGCTGCTCGAGGGTGGGGGGGAATTCTTTTCCGAGTTCCTCGCGCGTCACATGGACTCGAGCACCTCGAAGATCAGGGGGCTCTTAGGCGGCGAATTGAAAAAGCGCTCATCGACCACGGGGCTTGACGCGCTGCTGGTGATCATCCGCTTCGAGGAGAGCCGCCCGTGAAAAAGACCTGGTACCTCGTGGTAATACTCTGCATGGTCGCGCTGAATGTTCTTTTCTTCGAACGGGCGTCCAGCTTCTGCCACCAGTATCCCCTTGGCAGGCTCATCTTCGGAAACACGCTGCTGTTCAAGATATCGGGCTCGGACGTGCCTTGGCCGTATGGAAGCGTGGTTACAGAGGTGAACGGCGCAGCGGTGGGGCCGGGCGACGCCAGTGAATCGTTCGAAAGGGGCGACGGGGAAAACCTGGTCATTACGGTGAAATACGGGGACGAGAAATACCGCAGCGAATTCATCCAGGGCAGGGTAAATCCGGATCTTTTCTGGTTTTTCCTGTTTCTCATCATCTGCGCCGACGTCCATTTTCTCTGGGCGGTGTTCGTGCAGTTCGTGTACCCGTACCGCTACCTGGCGCGGCTCTTCGTCTATTTTGGCATTTCACTGGCCGTGCATATCCTGTCCATCATTGAAATATTCTCCTACGGCAGGCTCACGCCGGTGTTTATCGCCTCGGGGGCGGCGATCGGATTCCTGGGCGTGCTCATTGGCCTGAACCTGGCAAGCCGGAAAATGGGAAAGACCATGGCGTACGTCCTGGCGACAACTGGAATCGTCATGACGGCGGTTCCGCTCGTCTTCCCCGCGATGAAGGCCTCCCCTCCCCTGTTCGCCTGCTATTTCGCGTACCTGACCGGGTGCGCACTGTTCGCGATCGCCCGCCTTGCCGGCGCGACGATCAGGAATCCCAGCCCCTACCTCACCAACCGGAACATTTCGATCATACTGTGCATGATCGGCGGGTTTCTCGCTCCGGCGGCCTTTTTCCTGTCGGGATTTTATGCGGACCTCGTGGTTCCGGTGACGGTGGTCCCGGTGATGACGCTCGTCATACCGCTTTTCATAGGGACTCGCCTGTTGGAGAACAACTCGTTCGACATGAAGGTGTACTTCGACAGGGGCGCGATCATCACCATGCTCAATCTCGTGATCGCGCTTATAGGCGGATTTTTCCTGTTTTACATTTCCAGCGCGGGAGGATACCGCTACCAGCTCACGGCCTATTACACGGTCTTCGCGGTGCTCATGATCTACCTCCTGGACCTGAAGCACTTCCTCAACGTGCGCATCAACAACGCGGTCCTGAAGCTCCGCGATTATTATTCCGGATCGCTGCAGCACATCACCGAGCTTGTCTCGTCGCCGGCGGACCTTCCCGCGAAGCTTGGAAAAATATTCGGCGAGGTGAGATCGCTCACGGGTTCCAAGATACTCAAGCTCATCCTTTTTGACGAACGCCAGGGGGAGGCGACGTCCCAAACCTCGTCGTACCTGGAGCATGCGCCCGGCGCGCGGCAGTTCGCGCCGTTTTTCAAGGCGAACCGCGGCATCCTGTTGCGGTACACCCTCATCATGAACGACGAGCAGGAAGAGAAGCTCAACCGCTTCCTGGCCGAGCGCGGCGCGCTCATGGCGGTGCCGCTCGTGAAAGGTACCGATATCCACGGAGCCCTGCTGGTGGGCGAAAAGGCGAGCGGGGAAGCCTACACCGAGGAGGAATTCGGGTATTTGCAGACTGTATCGCTGCAACTGTACCAGCTGCTTGAAAACGACAGGCTCTTCAGTAATTACATAATAAAAAAACGCTACGAGCGGGAGCTCGATATCGCTTCGAGCATCCAGCTCAGGCTCTTTCCCGCGGGCGCCCCGGAACGGTGCGGGCTCCAGATCAGCTTTCACATCCGGCCCTACAGCAAGGTCACGGGGGACTACTTCGATTTCATGCCGGTGGGGAAGGACAGGACCGCGGTCGTCATGGGAGACGTATCGGGGCACGGCCTTTCGGCCTCGATGATCCTCTCGATGACGAGCAGCATCGTCAATACCATGCTTGGAGAAAAGATGTCGATCGAGAAGGTGGTCGAGGAGATCAACCACTTCCTCAACGTGCGCTACAACGGCGTCGACCTCATTACGCTCTTCATTGGCGTGTACAACAGGAAGTCCCGCGAGCTCGTGTACATCAACGCGGGACATTGCACGCCCATACTGCTGCGCGCGGGCAGGAAGGAGCTCGCCTACCTGGAGGGGCGATCGAAGATCCTGGGAGCTGATCCCTCGGCGAATTACTTTTCCTCCCGGTTGACCCTCGCCCGCGGCGACGAGATCATCATGTATACCGACGGGCTGGTGGAGATATTCGACGAGAGGTCCGAGCCGCAGTTCAATGAGAAGTCGGTGGGCGAGATCCTCCAGAAGACGAGGGATAAGAGCATAGAAGACAAGGTGGGCGCGGTGGTCGAGGCCATGGAAAAATACAGGGACTCGATACGCGACGACCTGACAATCATAGGGTTCAAGGTGCAGTAGATGCGATCAAGAATGGCCCAGTTAGTACTTGCCGCCGCCCTCGCGTGTCCCTCCGCGGCGCCGGCCGTCGAAAACCCGTTCAATGACGGGGATACCCTGGGCCCGGCGAGCTACATGCAGAGCCCCTTCAGCCCTCTTGCGAACCCGGCCCTGGCCGACCAGCCCTCCGCGCCGTACTTCGCCTACATGGCCGACGCGTACGA
>CALMJO010000264.1 GCA_937864375.1 uncultured Spirochaetota bacterium | reverse complement strand
CCTCGGAGCCGCCTATGTACTGCGCGATCACGGGCTTACGGAGCGTGATCTTGCGCGCAACCTCAAGGAAGCGCTCCACGTCGCGGATCCCCTCGATGTACATGGAGATCGCCTTCGTCTGCTCGTCCTCGCCAAGGTACTCGAGCACGTCGGTGAGCGTAATGTCCGCCTCGTTCCCCGCGCTAATGGCCTTGCTGAACCGGATGCCGCGCTTCTTGATGTAAGGTAGCACCTGTGCGACGTAGGTTCCGCTCTGCGACGCGAGCCCCAGCCTTCCCGGCGCCGGGTCCATCGTCGTGACGGTGGTGTTGAGAGGGAGGCCGGTGTTAAGCACCCCCATGCAGTTGGGCCCCACGAAGCGCATCCCATGCCGGCGCGCCGCCTCGACGAGCGCCCGCTCCTTCCGCACGCCGTCCGGTCCCGTTTCCCTGAAGCCCGCGGAGATCACGATCGCGCGCTTCGTTCCCAGCGCGCCAAATTCCTCCATGAGCCTTATGGCCTGGTCGGACGGTACGATGAAGATGGCCAGGTCCGGCGCCTCGGGCAGGTCCTTCACGGCGGCGTACGCGGGCAGGCCCAGCACCGTCTTCTCCCGCGGATGCACGGGATATAATTTTCCGGGAAAGCCGTCCTTGACGATGCTCAGCGCGTTCATCGTTCCCATCTTCATTATGTTGTTGCCCGCGCCCGCGACCGCGATGGATTTGGGATTCATGAGGAGGTGCAGGGGATTTTCGCTCATTGGGTAGCTCCTTCTGTTTTCGGCATGCGCACGCACCGGGACCATGCTGCCGAATTATTGCATATATGATCGTCGAATGTCCACCAATTTTTGTGTATACAGAATCGGGGGGGATCGTCGCGCAGCGTGACAGGGGAACGCGCGAGGTCCCGAGCGCGGCTTTAGGGAAAGAACGGCGGGGGGCCGATCAGCTCCCGGCCTACCACGACGCGCCCTGCACGGGAGCGCCGGCGCGTACGGGCATGCGGCTGTTGATTACGCCTAACGGCTTCCGACCACCAGGCTCCAGGCCGGGTCAGCGAGCTTCCGGACCTTGAGCTTCCCGAACCCGGTGGCACGCAGCCACCCGAGGTATTCCGAGCGCGTGTAGATGTTGCCGCCCGGGCTCTGGGTGATCATGTGGAGCGCCAGCGTGGCCGCGCGCTCGTCTTCTCCCTTGAGGTTGTCGAATATGACGACGATGCCGCCTGGATTGAGGTGCTCGCGGCACATCGTGAGTATTCTCCTGTTGTCTTCGGGGGACTGGCCGTGGCAGAGGTTCCCCAGGAACGCGATGTCGCAGCTTCCGTCCGGGAACGTCTTCGTCGCGTCGCCGTCCATGACGCGAATCCCCTCGATGCGCGCGAGCTGCTGCCCCATCACGCCGTTCGATTCCGGCAGGTCATAGACAAGGGTCTGCACGCCGCGGCGCGCGAACTCACGCGCCACCGTGCCGGGAGCCCCCCCAATGTCCCAGGCGGTCTTCGCCCGCGGCACGAGCTTCATGCAGATGTCCACGATCTCCGGGGTGACGGCCTTTTTCCAGGGCGAGTCCATCCCGCGGATGAAGTCCTCCATGGAAAAGTCTTTATAGCTCCCCTTGTCGGGCATTCCCGTCTTTAACACGTGCTCCAGCGTTCTCCAGGGATTTACGAGGTAGTACATGAGCTGCCAGAAGTCCCCCTCGTAGAGCTTGCCCTCGCGATCGACCAGGCGCTTCCTCACGTCCGGGGGCACGACATACACGCCCTTGGTTTTTTTAAGGTATTTCATTTCGGCGAGCGCGTCCAGGAGCGCGGTCGCGGCGCGCGCGTCCCAGCGCATGCGCCGCGCGATCCCCGCGGCGTTTTCCGGCGCTTCATTGAGCGCGTCGAAGACCCCCAGCTTGTGGGCCTGCCCCACGAAAATGAATTCTTCCAGTGATTTCTGAAGCTCGCGTATTCTCATTGTTCTTCTTCCAGGTTATTTGTACACATCGCCTCTCGATCCTATACGGACAATGAGATAAACAGGAACTCTACCGAACGTTTTTCCACCGAACGGTTGCCCCTTTCTTCGCATCGGCAAGGGCGCT
>CALMJO010000263.1 GCA_937864375.1 uncultured Spirochaetota bacterium | reverse complement strand
CTCCCTGGGCGGGCTGTTCCGGCTGCGCCGGCGGAGCGGGCTGGGGTTGCGGCGCCGGCTCCTGGGACTTCATGGTCTCTATGAACTCGTCGTAATTCACCTCGGAGAGCGGGTCCATTTCTTTTATCTCGCACCCGATCTTGATCACCTTGCTTTCAAGAATGCCGATGTTGCGCACGACCGCAACGCACGACGCCTTCTTGTTTCCCGGCAGCATGATGTCGAACGTTACGAGGCTCCCCTCGCGGAAATAGCGGATGAATTTCCTTTCCCGGAAGACCACTCCCACGCCGCCCTTTGAGAGGTCCGACACCAGGAGCATTTCGTCGGAAATCGGGAATATCTTCGACCTGGTGAAAATTTCGTCAACGTGGGTCGCGATCCTCTTGATGGCGTTCAGGTGGGGCTCGGCGAGGGGCGCGGTGTGGTTCACCTGGATATACCCGTACGGCAGGCGCGTGCGGAACAGAACGGGAACCGCGATTTCGGAGACGAGCTCCTTCTTGTTCGCGAGCGAATAGTCGCGCGCGTAGATGGTGTTGATGTAGGCGTTGTACCTCGCCTCGTCCTTCATGGACTCCTTCCTGTTGATCTCCGGGATGAGGTAGGGGATTTTCTCCACCATGAAGTGCTTCATCCGGACGTCCGTGGTGCCCTCGTTGCAGAAATAGATGCGCACGTGCTTGAACTGCTTTTCCATGTCCGCGCGTATCACGTCCTTTACCTTGTCGACCTTCTTGATCTCCATCCCCAGGGAGTTCTGGATGATGAAGTCGGAGACGATGTTCGTCACGTGAATGATGGACTTCCCCTCCCCGACGAAATCGGGAGTTTTACGGTCCTCGCGGCGGACCGCGTTGATGATCTGCATTTTCAGGGGGAAGAAGGTGTATACCTCTTCCTCCTGCTTCTCTACGAGCTTGAGCGTGGCGTACAGCGTGTAGCCCTCGCGGCGGGTGAAGATGAGACAGCTCTCGTACATGTTCTTGACGAAGGGGATCTTGAGCGCGACCTGGCCCTGGGTGTACCCGAAAAAGCGGATCTTGAGGTCGCCGCTTTTCGTCTTGAGGTAGACCTCGCCGCTCATGAAGAACTTGTAAAAGATCTTCTCTATCTGGGGCTGGTCCGTTATGGTTCGAATTACATCCGCCATGTTATAGCTCGTCGGCGATCGTCCTTGCGAGCTGGGTGAGATCGCTGATCTCGTGCTCTATGCGCTTCGCCTGGAAGACCCGGTTCTCCTCTTTCGCTTTATAATACTTTTTGATGAGTACGTCAATAGTCCGCCGCATTTCTTCTATCTCTCCGTCGGCGGTCGAGGGCGTCGCTGCGCCGTACGCCGAAATCTCGCCCTGCATGGAGCCCAGGTCCACGATCTCACCCCAGCGCGGCACGTAGGCCTCGTACCCGAAGCGCTCCCGCACCGTCCCGGCAAAGCTCACGGAGGCAGTCTCCTCGCCGTGGACCACGAATACCTTCAGTTTATCGTTTTTGATCGTCCCCATCCACTCGAGCAGGCCGTCCCTGTCCGCGTGCGCGGAGAAGCCGCCCAGGGTGTGCACCTTCGCGCGCACCACGACGTCCTCCCCGTAAATCCGCACCCGCTTCTCGCCGTCGACGAGCCGCCGCCCCAGCGTGCCCTCCGCCTGGTAGCCCACGAAGATGACGCAAGACTCAGGCTTATAGAGGTTGTTTTGTAAATGGTACTTGATCCTTCCCGCCGTGCACATGCCGGAGGCCGAAATGATGATGGCGCCTTTCGCCTCCTCGTTCAGCCGCTTGGACTCCTCCGTGGACCTGGTGAAATGCAGGCCCGGGAAATCCAGCGGGTTATCTCCGGACATGATGATCCTGACCGCGTCCTGGTCGAAGACGTGCTCGTTGCGGCGGAAGATTTCGGTCGCCGATATCGCAAGCGGAGAATCTATGTAAACGGGGATGCGCGGAAGCTCCCCGGCCTTGAAGAGCCCCGCCAGGGTGTATATGATCTCCTGCGTGCGCTCGATCGCGAACGAGGGGATGACGATGTTGCCCTGTTTATTGCAGGACTCCAGGATGATCCTCTTGAACTCGGCGTAGGTGTCCTCCCTGCTCTTGTGCAGCCTGTCGCCGTACGTGGATTCGACCAGGAGCACGTCGGCCTCCTGGACCGACTCCGGGTCCCGAATGATCGCCTGGTCCCTGGAACCCACGTCGCCCGAGAACACGAGCTTGGTCGTTTTCCCCTTTTCCTCGACCCACATCTCGATGAACGACGACCCCAGGATGTGACCGGCGTCGTTGAAGCGCGCCCTTACGCCGGGGACCACCTCGAACTCGGTGCCGTAGCCGTGCGGCTTGAAGAATTTTTGCGCCGCCTGAGCGTCCTCGACGGAATAGATGGGCGGAATAAGTTCCCTGCCCATTTTTTTCTGGCGTCGGTTGACCCACTCGTTGTCCATCTCCTGCACGTGTGCGCTGTCGGGAAGCATG
>CALMJO010000262.1 GCA_937864375.1 uncultured Spirochaetota bacterium | reverse complement strand
CACCTCTCTATTCGTCGGCAGCGTCAGATGTGTATAAGAGACAGGACCTGGAGCGCTTCATCGATACGATCCCGGCGGAGAAGAAGCACGTGCTGAAAAACCTGTTATGGTATCTTGACAAGCTGTTTGACAAGCTCCCCGAGGATGTGATCAGGAAGTTCGCGGAATCGGAATACTTCGACCTGTATTCCAAAGTCCTCACCGATCTGGGTAAATAACATGGGCCTTCTTGAAAAAGCGCTTCAGTATAAAAAGGAAATCAACAGCCGCGGCGAACAGACGCTGATCGATAAAATACAGGGACCCGCCGAGACGGACATGATCAATGCCGATGAGGATTACCGCCAGGGTGCAGAAAGCGCGGGAAAGGGGTCCGGATCCCGGGAGACGCCCGTGGATGATGTCGCCCTGCCGATCGCTGACGACGAGCTTTTCAGGCTTCCGGACGACACCGAACATTCAACCGTGGACGAAGTGCCCGAAGCGACGGGTATGAACGTTCCCGGAGCGGTCCTCCCCATGGAGTCTGCGCCCCGCCATCGCGAGGATCCGTCCAGCCCGCTCAACGCTGATGACGAACCTCCCTTGTTGCTCAAGAAAAAGGACCTGCATGGACTTGCTTCGTTCGGCGACGAGGGAATCATGCCGGGACCGGCAGGGAGCGCAGGGGACGTGAAAGCGGAGGAGACAGGATCCGTTGTCACGGAAGGCATTGATCAACCGGACGTGATCGAGCAAGAGGAAATGGGCCCGGAGCCCCGTATCGCCGAACGCGCTTCCGTGGAGGCGGAGCGTGCCGGGCGCGATCGATCGGTCCCCGGGGTAAAAGAGATTCACGAGGCTGAACGGGAGCCGGGACCAGGCGCCGATGCGCCTTCCGGGGAGACCGGCGGGGAGCCTCAAAAATTTGACGAGGACAGGTTCCGCAGCGAGCTCCCCGATCGGATAGGGCAGACCACGAGGCACAACAAAAAGTTCCATGATTTCATGGTGCTTTATGAAATCGGCAAGGAAATCGTGAGGGCCGAATCCAGGAGCGAGTTGTACGACGTGATCCTTTTTTCGGTGATGGGCCAGATCGGGACCTCGTCCGCATCGATTATCATCCCCGACGAAAATGACCGGCGCTCCTGGGCGATCACCGACTCTCGCGGTATCATCCTGAAAAACAGGCGTGTCGTGTTCAATACCGAAATAGGAATACTGGCCGGCATACTGGGCAAGCGCGACATCGTTGACCTCGACTCGTTCAAGAGCCTTCCGGACTTCGAGGAGGAGTACTATCGCCTTATCTCGGTCGATGCAAGACTCCTGTGCCCTCTGACCACCGACGGAAGGACGCTGGGAGCGATCGTGGTGGGAGAAAAAATAACGATCGGGGATTTTACGGACGCCGAAAAGGACTTCATGACTTCGATCGCCGAAATCGCCGCGATTGTTCTCAAGCGAATCACGGCGCTGGAAGAGCTGCAGCGCTTCTCCAACGCATACAGGGACGACATAGGCCTCAACAGCGCCATTGGCGATTTAATGAACACCATTGCACAGTGTACGAGCGTGGAATCAGCGACGGCGCTCATGCAGGACGAGCTGATCAGGATGGGGCTGCAGAGCTATGCGTTGTTCATCCGGAGCGAGAAGAACGACGAATTTTTTCCGATCCTTATGGAGAAGGAAGACCTGACAGGCCTTGCGGAGAATAAATTCAAGCTGGCCATGGATCATCCCTTTATTTCATACCTGCTCGAAATGAAAGAGGGATCACGAATCTTCGGATTCAACGAGCTTCCGGTCATAAGAAGCGCTTTCCCGGAACAGATCATGAGCAAAATCTCGCAGCTTTGGATATTTCCCTACAAGTCCGGCGGCATGATCCTGGGATTCATGGCGGTTTTCCGTCTCGAGGAGAGAGAGTTTCCCGACGGCCTTCATTTGCACCTGGACAGGCTTTCGAGGCTGCTCATCTCCTACATGATCAACATGCGGTTTTTGGGTAACAGGGACGCGCATTACACCGATGTCATAGAGCCCGTGATACGTCGTGTGCAGAGATCGTTCGACAGCGCGCGCGGTCTGGGGATCCCTTTTACGCTTGTGCTGTTTTCCATCAAGAATTTCAAGCGCTATTTCAGCCTGTACGGCCGCGAGGACGCAGCGGCGCTCGTGGACCACTGCGAGCAGATACTTTCTTCGAGATTGTCGGATACCGATTACGCGATGAGGGTGGAGCGGAACAAGTTCCTGATGGTGCTTCCGGGGAAGAACAAGAAATTCGCCATAACCCTCGCAAATACCATAAGGAACGAGATCGGCCGGCATTTCAGCAAGAAGGAGATGCAGCTCATGCTCATGTACCTTACCGCCGAGTATCCCGAGGACGGTGAGGACCTCTTCACCCTCATGGACGGGCTCGAATAACGACTGCGTACAAGTCCTTCCCGGCAGTAACAAAATTCCAGGCGCTAGTGGTTTTCGAGTAGAAGGCCCGGGTTGACAGGGCGCGGCCCTTTCCTGACCTCGAAGTGAAGATGCGGGCCCGTGGTTCGTCCGGAGTTCCCCGAAAGCGCGATCGGTTCTCCCGCCGCAACCTCAGTGCCTACGGGCGCCAGTACCCTGTTGAGATGGCCGTAGTATGAATAATAATCGTAGGCATGCTGCATGATTACCAGGAGCCCGTAACCGCCGTAAAAACCGGCATATACGATTTTCCCGGCCCGCGAGGCGCCCACGGTCGTGTTAACCGGGCATGCGAGGTCGATCCCGCGATGGAAGTCCATGGCATTGTTGAACGGGTCCCTCCTCATGCCAAATCCCGAAGTCTTGAGCGAATCCTGGAGCGGATTGGCGAAGGCCGTTCCAAGGAAAAGCGCTCTTTCTGTCGATGAAATAGCGGCGGCCGGGATGAACAGGTACCGGGTTTCCGCCGTCCTGACCCTGTTGCACTGGGCGATATATTTTTCGCGGATACCGGTTGCGCGTGAAATGCTTGCGAGAGTGTCGCCGCTGCGAACCTGGTAGGCGATCCCGCGCATGTTGGGAATGTAAAGCTCTTTCCCGGGATCCATGTCCTGCGGCGAGGTAATGGAGTTGATCGAGATAATGGTGTCGATGTTCTGCGATGTCGCGGACAGCAGCGTCCAGAAGGAGTCGCCTTTCTTCACCCTGTAGCGAAGAAACCTGAGCGTGGGCATCTCCTTTTCGTCGCGGTTGCCCCTGATTATCGCAAGGGAGCTTGAGATATCCGCGCGAAGGGACTTGATCTCGTCGGAGGTGAGGGCCAGACTGTCAAGCTCGCGCACACGGCTCTCCTCCGCCCGTGAATCACGGGACCCGAGGAGGAGTATCGCAGCCAGGATTACATGTAGTGTGCGATGCATGGTGCCGGCTCTCAGCAATAAGACATAATCTTTCCTTGATTAAAGTATCGGCAGGTGAGCATTAATAATGAAGGCCAAAATATTTTAATTGCATATTTGAAGGGAGGCTGGTAGCATCATGCAGCGGTATTTTTGAAAGCGATCCCTTCACCCGAATTGCGAAAATGGTATGGATGAAAACAAGGAAAAAGCGTTAAAGATAGTAAAATCCATAAAGGCCCTCGAGGGCGTGATGAAAACCAGCCGCGTCCCCGAGCAAAAGGCGCGCGTAAAAAAGGACCTCGAGGCCCTGAGGGAAAAGCTGGAAGAGATATACCCGAATGTTGACCTCCAGGATGTCGAGCTAATGCTCGGCGCCGAGTTATCGACGCCAGGTGCGAACGAGAAGCAGGACTTTTCCGGATTCAAGTTCCTGAATGCCGTTGAAATGAAGCAGTTTTCCCCCTTCAAAAGCGACGAGGATCTCAACATCGCCGCAAGCATAAAGGCGCATTTCGAGGAGCATATCTGGGGCATAATCGCCGAACAGCACACCAAGCTGGATTATTCCAATTCAGGCGTGAGAGACTCCCTCTACAGGAAGCTCGACCAGTGCGTTCGCGGGCTCAAGCAGTTCGAGCTCACCGTGTCCGATTCCGACAAGACGAAATCTCCTGAATACACCGGACAGCTCTCCATGATGAGGAACAAGCAGGCCAGAGTTTTCCTGTTCGAGCTGAGCGAGTTTTTCAAGATGGCAAAAACGCTAGTGTCCGCTCTTATTTCGGATGCCGAATTCGGCGGCACCATGGTACTCAATCCCGAGGATAAAATCGAGTATGCCGATTACGAGTCGAGCAGAATGTTCGAGGGAAAGACCGTTCTCGAGGCGCTCAAGTACATGAAGGAATTCCTGGGAGAGGCCCTGCAGGTGATCAACGTACCGGATATTAAAAAGGCCTGAGAGCACCCGGACCACGAAGGGCGTGTTTATTTTTGTTTTGCAATTGACATTAATGAAAACCGGCTGACCATAGCTTTAAAATTCAGGATTTCGAGGTAGAAATGGCTCTAACGAAGATAGGCGGGGACGTCGCAAGCAATCTCATTGGGGAAAACTCGTATTTCACCGGGAGATTCCTGATAAACGGCTCGCTCAAGATTGATGGCAGGTTCGAGGGAAAGTACCTGCAGGCGGACCAGCTCTACATAGGCACCACGGGAAAGATCAGGACCAACATCAATGCGGTATCGGTGATCGTTGAGGGGCTCGTGATCGGCAACATTAACGCTTCCAGCAGGGTGCTGCTCATGCCCACGGCAAAGATATACGGCGATATCAAGACCCCTGAGCTGATCATCCAGAATGGCGTCATTCTCGAAGGGCGCTGCACCATCTCGAACGATCTGAAGTCCTCGGCGAAAGACCTCATTGAGCTCGAGTACGAAAAGAACAAGATAGTTCCAGAGGAGTTTCTTGCGCGTCAATAATCTGGTTGCCGGGATCACGATAGGCGATCCCGCCGGGATAGGCCCGGAGGTTGCGCTCAAGGCAGTAAATGCAATCAATGATGCAGAAGTCACCTGCCTTCTCGTCGGCCGCCGCGAAGTGCTCGACGGGCCCTATTGCTCCCTTTTCACTGACTACCGCATCCTTGGCTCCTCAACAGACCTCGCAGAAATTGAGCCGGGAGGCAAATACCTCTATCAGGTAACGTCGGACTCTCCAGTTCCGGAGCCGGGAAGGGGAAGCGCATACACCGGCCTGGAGGCGAAGAATTACATCGATGCCGCCGTGGGGCTCTGGAGAGACGGGATCATTGATTACCTGGTAACCGGGCCCGTGAGCAAGGGCTGCATTGAAAAGGCCGGGTACAAATTCACCGGACATACCGAGTACCTCGCGGGAGCAATCGGCGAATCAAATCCGTACATGATGATGTTCTCCGACGAATACAGGGTGTTGCTGGCGACCACCCACGTTCCCCTGGCACACGTGACCGGCATGCTGGATGAAAAATCAATACTTGATACGATCCGCGCCGGCCATACCGCGATTACGGCGATCGACGGGGGGGAGGTGCGTATCGCGGTGGCTGGTCTCGATCCGCATTGCGGTGACGAGGGGGCTATTGGAGAATTCGACGAAAAAGTCACCGGGGCGGCGGTGAGGGCGGCGCGGAAAGAAGGCATCAGAGTGGAAGGTCCGGTGTCGGCCGACGCGCTCTTCGTCCTCTCGCGGTGGAAAGGCTATAACCTGGCAATCGCGCACTATCACGATCAGGGGCTGATTCCATTCAAGATGGTCGCTTTCGAAACAGGGGTCAATGTCACCCTTGGGCTGTCGCTCACGCGAACGTCCGTTGACCATGGAACCGCGTTCGATATCGCAGGGAAAAACCAGGCACACCACCAGAGCATGATCAGCGCCATCAGACTCGGTTACAGGCTCGAAACTGGGAGAAGAAAGGCAGGGATGGGACATTTAGCGTGAGAGCACCCCGTTGATTTTGTCGCGGGAGATCTCCGCCAACGCCCGTAGGGATGCTGCCTCGGCATCAACAGGGTAAATTGCCTTCAGCGTATTGTCCCGTCTTCTGAGTTTGAGGAGCAGTTTCAGGCGTGCATTGGTCGTTCGTACCTGGACGCCGGCGGCATCCGTTCCGGTATAAGAATAAACCTCCTTGGGGGGGACGTAATCAATAATTATCACCTCGAGCGTGCTGTCAATGGGAGCAGTGCAACCGTCTGCGAGAACCCTGGTTATTTCGCCGGCCAGCTCTGCCGAGGCGGCGCCGTTGTGAGCGACCCTGACGGAGTAGGAACCGGCGGCGAGGGTCCTCGGCACCGTATGACCGCACGAAAGGCACGCCAGGCAGGCCGCGAGGAGCATGGAGACGATTTTCCGGGTCCCCCATCGAAAGGGGGGCCGGCCTGCTTCATCCGGGAGATTCATACCAGTATGCATGGATTTAATGTTACAGTGGCTTATTCTGAAGGCCGATAAATAATCGTGTAAAGTTTTTTTCTGTTGCCCGCTGCATACGATAGAATCAATATTCACGCACGGCTTATATTCTGGGGACCGGAACAGGCAATGGACAAGGCGCTCCTCGTAAAGTCGGTATTCATATTCGTCGCGATTTGGGGCTTCACCGTGGCCTTCATGTGGTTCAGGCCAAGGATAGAGGCGTTCTGGAAAATTATTGCGACGCTGATTTTTGTCTTCTACGTGTGGTTCTTCTGGGAAAACCTCAACAGCGGCTATGCCTTGTTCGTCCAGAACTGGTATACCGTCTTGATCGATTTCCTTAAAGAATTAGTCGCGCTGGTGTTTGTGAATCTTTTCCTTTTCTGGCCCCTGGCGCTGATCATACTCTTCTACAAGTCGGACGATATTGGCGCCGAAAGGCTTCTCAAGTTCATGTGCATCCTGACGCTCGCCCTCTGGATCGTGTTCGTCGCGTACGTCTACTACGAGAAGGGCATAGACAGTTTTTTCTACGAGAAGCTTAAAGAGTTCATTCCCGATGCCCGTTAAGCGGCAATGCGCGCTGCTCCTCCTGGCGGCCGGTTTTTCCATGATACCCCTGTCGCTGCCTGCCCGTGAGGATTCAGGCGTGCTTTACGAGAAGGGCGCCGCCCAGGCGCTGGAAGGCAGGCTTGATGACGCTATACAAACCTTTACGCGCTCGCTCGAAATAAATCCTTATTATGCGCGCGCGCACTACGGCATCGGAAAAGCGTACCTGATGCGCGAGGGCGGGCTTGCGAAGGCAAGGAGGCATCTTGAACGTGCCGTCGAGCTGGACAAGCGAATGGCGTCAGCCCATTACTATCTGGGGCTCGCGCACATGTTCGCACGAAAATACGAGGAGTCCCTGCATTCGTTCCAGCGCGCGTACGATTATGACCCGGGAATGGTGCAGGCCCTGTACAACATAGCCTCCATCTACGACTACCTGGGCCTGGAATACATGGTGAAGATCTATTATTCGAAATATGTGACTGAAAGCGCGGAATGAAAATAAAAGGGGAGAGCACCATGCTCCCCCCTTTATTGCAGCTCGTTCGAGCGCTACTCGGTTACGGTCTCGATGGTGGTCTGCGGCGGCAGTACGTCGACGAATACCGAAAGGATCGCGGTAGTGGAAATATTTCCCATCTTGTCAAGCGCCTTGGCTTCGATGAGATGCTCGCCGTTGGACGCAAAGGTGATATCGCCCTTGTAGGCTTCGAAATCTCCCTTGCCGTCAACCCTGACCAGTATCATGGCCACGCCCGATTCGTTATCAGTCGCCGCGACGCTGTACTTGTATTCGGTTGACGCAACGTTTTTCCCGTCCTTCTGAACGAATTCCTTGTTGGACTTGAGCTCGATCGTGGGAGGAACGTTGTCCATGAATATCTTTACCGCGCCGTTCTTGACCTCGATCTCCTTTCCGGTGTCGTCGACCAGCTTGAGCGTGAAGTTTTCGGTGAGATTGGCGACGTTGTCGACCGCTTTCGCCTTGAGCTCGATTTCGCCGTCGGTGGCTATGTTGAAGCTGGTGACGTACTCGGTGAAGTCCTTGCCGTTGATTGCGTAGTCGGTTTTGCTTACTCCGGACGCCGCGTCCTTGGCGTTGACGGTAAATGCCATGGTCTTGGAGCCAAAGTACTTGTCCCCTATCTTGATGACGGGCTTGTTCGTGGTGATGACGACCTCGGGAGCGGTGTTGTCGATGATCACGCGGAACATCTTCTCGTCTTCACGGTTTCCGAGCTTGTCGGTGCCGTAGTAGGTTATCGTGTACTTTCCCTCCTCGTCGAGGGTAAAGGGCTTGTCGTACGCCACGGCCTCGGCGGCGTTGATCTTGTATTCGGTCTTGTCGAGCATCATGTTGTCGGTGGTGTTGAGCTTGAACTGGACCTTGGAGTTGGCGTAGGTGTTCACTCCGTCAAAAGAGGTCTTCGCCTGGAGCGTGACCGTGCTTCCCTTCTTGGCCTCGTCCTTGGGAACCTCTACCGCTTCGAGCTTCTCGTCGCCCGCCAGGTCCTCGGCCTTTTTCTCTTCCTTGACGTCGGCTTTCTTTTCCTCGGCCTTGGGGGCTTCCTTGGCCGGATCAACCTTGTCCTGGGCAACGGTTATGGAAGTTATGAATAGTCCGAAGGAAACACACATACATACAATAAGAAACCTTTTAAGCATGGGAAAACCTCCTGCATTGATGTTTATTCTCATAAATTATGGTACGTTCCATTATGCACATTTCAGCCTCGGACGGGCGGAGAGCATGGTATTAAAGTATCCGGAGGCTAAACAGGGGTGATGTTATAATTATTTTTCTTGTTGTCAATAGATATTTGGCAATATTTAGTTTAAAAAATGGTGAATATGACAGGTAAACCGGTCATTATATACGTTCTCGCGTGTGTGGGGACGATTCTCTTCACGGCCTTCGGATGCATCACGGCGCGCCCCCCGACACCGGATGCCATCTTTCGCGAGCTGGAACGGCACGCGGAAAGGCTCGCGGGGAAACCCGCGGAGGTCGATGCGCTGAAGGGGATCCGCCTGGGTTCAACCGGGTATTACTACGCTCTGGATGCGCACGGTCGCATCATCAGCCATCCTGTAAAAGCCCTGATAGGCTTCGGGTTCAGGGAGAATTCTCTTTTTAAAACCATGGGTGAATCGGGCCGGGGATGCGTGCGCCAGAAACTCGGGGAAGAGGATAAGCTGGTGTTTTTCGTTCCCGCCCGGGGGGGAGGCTTCATCTGCCTCTCCATTTCGGCGGTGGAACTGGCGGGCGCCGATGCGGGATGCTCCATCCAGGGGCAGGAGCGACAGTGACGGTGTCGCCTGTCCTTGAATACTTACTTTCTGGCCAATACAGCCTGCCGTAAACCGGAATGCATGGAAAGATCGGGGGACCGATCAGCGGATCGGCGGGACGCGGTGCCGGAGGACGGATTATGCCCCGATCGACCATGAACATGCGCGCTCAGCGGGAACCATCTCCCCTTCAGGCAAGGCTCAGAGGAGTTTTCCCCCTGAAGTGCGGCGACTGAAAGTAGAGGCTCAGCGCGGTGATAATGATGCTGTGATCTATCCTGCCCCGATTCACCAGGTCGAAGACCTCTTCGTGGGTATACAGGTGCACGTCGATGTCCTCGGCGGGATCGAGGTTCTGGGCGGCGCTTTTCCTGCATCCCGTCGCCAGGTAAAAGTGGATGTAGTTGTTCATTATCGCGGGGTTCGAGGAGCATTTTTTAAGCAGGACCAGATCTGACGCCTCGTACCCGGTTTCCTCCAGGAGCTCCCTGCGGGCGGCGTCTTCCGGGGACTCTCCGGGCTCGATGAGGCCCGCGCTCGTTTCAATGGTGTATTCGTCCGTTCCCAGGCGGTGCTGCTCGACCATGATAAGCCGGTTGTCCCCGGTGAGTGCGGTGATGTTGATCCAGTCGCGCGTGTTGAGAACGAAGAAGTCGTGGGTAATGTCCTTGCGGTCGTGACGGCAGCGAAGCGACTCGATATGAAAAATATCGTTCTTGTACACGGTGTTCCTGTCCGTCACTTTCCACTTGCTCATGGGCGCGCGCTTCTCTCCCGGGTCAGATCATCACTCCCTGGGGCTCTTTCTCGCGTGGAGGAGAGCCCTTTTGTTCATCCTGCTGCACGGGGGAGCCCGTGATGCTCATGAGCAGGATTCGGGGCGGGTCATTGTCCCCGGTGCGGGTGCAGGTGAGTTTTACCGCCATGGCGCCGGAGGGGCAGGGCAGATCGAATACCAGCAGCACGAGCGAGCTTTTTTCTCCCCCCGGGGACAGCTTTGACTGGCTGCTCCATGAGCGCAGATTCTGTTTTCCGATCTCGCCGCATCCCTTTTTCAGGGTAGCGAGCATCGTGATATACCTGTCGCGCGGGGTCGATTCAAGGAAGCTCGGATGCAGCAGGTCGGCCGATTCCCGGTACTTGCCCTGGCGCACGAGCTCGAACCAGCGGTCCGTTTCCCTGAGCGCATCGTCCCGATCTCGGGAGAAGGAGCAGCCGAGGGGGAATATCTGGGCGCCGGCGAAGAGAAGCACGGTCGCAATCAAGGCGGTGACGGCCGATCCTGGTTTCATGATTACCTCAGGGATGTGCTTTTATAGGAAAGCACCAAAAATTAAACCGGCATCGCCTGAAATGCAAGAAGTAATGGCGGACGATGCGAAAAAAGGTTTACGGGAATACAGGAATCCGGCGCCGCGGGGAGGCGGCTCCAGGCCCGTCCGGGCAATGACGCCATGCTGGGCGGATACGCCGATCGGACCACTTAATCGTTTTTAAGGATCCCGGTGATCGGCTCGTCGCTGGTGGGCCTGGGGTGTTTCTTCCCATGCGATTTTCCGTAGATGAAATAGATCACGAACCCCACTGCCATCCAGATCACAAGCCTGAGCATGGTGTCCAGGGGAAGGGCGATCATCTGCGCGAGTGAGATAAGCGCTCCCAGGACCGGTACGAGCGGGACGAAGGGCGTTCTGAAAGGACGGTTCATCCGCGGGTGCGTGATCCTCAGTACGGGCACGCTCACGCACACGATTACGAAGGCGAGGAGCGTTCCAATGGAAACCATTTCGGCGAGAAGGCCTATGGGGAAAAGGCCGGCGAACAGCATCGCGGCCAGCCCGGTGATGATGGTAATGATATAGGGAGTGCGAAAGCGTTCATGGACGACCGCGAACCGCCTTGGGAGCAGGTTGTCCCGGGACATGGTGAAAAATATCCGGGACTGCCCGTAGAGGAGTACGAGCACCACCGAGCTTAAACCCGCGATCGCGCCTATCTTCACGAAAGGCCTGAGCCAAAAGAGAGACTGCCCCGCGCTGTCTATGCCTACGGCGATGGGATTGGGGACCGCGAGCCTGGAGTAGTTGACCATGCCGGTAAGGACGAAGGCGACGAGGATATAGAGCACCGTTGCGACAGCAAGCGAGCCCAGGATGCCTATGGGCATGTCGCGCTGGGGGTTTTTGACCTCCTGCGCCGCCGTCGAGATCGTGTCAAAGCCGATGTAGGCGAAGAAGATGACGCCGGCGCCCCGCAGAATACCGCTCCAGCCGTAGTGTCCGAATTCGCCGGTGTTTTCCGGGATGAACGGGACGAGGTTGTCAAGGTTAATGAAGGCGACTCCAAACCCTATGAAAAGCAGGATCACCGCGATCTTGATGACCACGATCGCGTTGTTGAAGTGCGCCGATTCCCTGATGCCGATCACCAGGAGGAGCGTGCAGGCGCCCACGATCAGCATTGCCGGAAGGTTCATGATCGCGCCCGTCGTCTGCCACCCGAGGACAGGGTCGTGGACCAGCGGGGCGCTCGAAAGGTATTCCGGAATGCCCATGCCGAAGTCGCCAAAAAAGCTCGTGATGTAGCCCGACCAGCCCACCGCGACCGAGGCCGCGCCGAAGAGATACTCGAGGATGAGGTCCCACCCGATAATCCAGGCGAAGAGCTTGCCGAGCGTCGCGTATGCGTAGGTGTAGGCGCTTCCCGCGACAGGGATCATGGACGCGAATTCGGCGTAGCACAGACCCGCAAAGGCGCACGCGAGCGCCGAAATGACGAATGAAAGGATGATCGCGGGTCCGGAGTACTGCGCAGCGGCCTGGCCCGTCACCACGAAAATTCCCGCACCCACGATGACGCCGATGCCCAGCATCACCAGGTGGATTGGACCCAGCACCCTCCTGAGGCTGTGAGACTGGTCAAGGTGCGAGTCGCTGATCAGGTCTTCGATCGGTTTCCTGGCGAGGTGCTCTCTGAATCTCTTTTTCATGGGTGCGTTCCCGGGCGAAATCAATCCTTTGAAGTGGTATCGAGGCTGCCGCTCCACAGGTATGTGTCGGTTTCACGGACGATGACGTTGCTCAGGAGGATGAGCGCGGTGAGGTTGGGTATCGCCATGAGCATGTTCATCATGTCGGCGAGGTCCCACACCATCTGCGGCAGCACCACGGAGCCCACGTAGACGCCCAGGACCCACAGCACGCGGTAAGGCTTTATTGACATTTTACCGAAAAGGTATTCCACCGCGCGCTCGCCATAGTAGGACCAGCCCAAGATCGTCGAATAGACGAACGTGAACAGCCCCACGGTGAGGACGATGGGCCCTATCACGGGAATTTCGCCGAAGGCGCGCTTGGTCATGAGCGTCCCTTCGATGGAACCGAAGTCGTCCGGGTAAAGGTAAATCGTGCTTACCACGACCAGGCCGGTCATCGCGCAGACCACGACGGTGTCCCAGAAGGTGCCGGTCGCTGAAACGAGCGCCTGCTTCACGGGGTTCCTCGTTTTCGCGGCCGCGGCGACGATGGGCGCCGAGCCCAGACCCGATTCATTGGAGAAAAGACCGCGCGCGATGCCGTAGCGGGCCGCCATCATGATCGAGGCGCCCACGAAGCCGCCCCCCGCAGCCTGCGGACTGAAGGCGGATTTGCCGATCAGTACGAAAGTGGGAATGAGCGCTTCCCTGTTGATGACGAGTATTACGAAGCATCCCATCACGTAGAAGATGGCCATGAAGGGGACGAGGATTTCGCACACGCGGGCGATCGATTTGACGCCGCCCAGGATGACTATTGCCGTGATGGCGGAGGTGAAAAGGCCGGTGGCCCAGAGAGGGACGCTCAGGGTTTCAAGCGCCATCTTGGAAATGGAGTTCGCCTGCACCATGTTCCCGATGCCGAAGGCGGCAATCGCCGTGAAGACGCAGAAGAGCACCGCGAGCGATTTGCTCTTGAGCCCGCGCTCGAGCGCGTACATGGGACCGCCGAGCATGCTTCCGTCCGAGGTCTTCACCCTGTACTTGACGGAAAGGACGGCTTCCGCGTACTTGGTGGCGAAGCCGAATACGCCGGTGAGCCAGCACCAGAGGACCGCGCCGGGCCCGCCGAGCGCGACCGCGGTCGCCACGCCCACGATATTGCCCGTCCCGATCGTCGCGGCGAGCGCGGTAGTGAGCGCGCCGAAGTGGCTTACGTCTCCTTCCCCGTCGCCGTCCTTCGCGACCGAGAGCTTGATGGCGCGCCAGGTGTAGCGTTGAATGAAACGCAGCCTGAACGTGAAGAAAATATGGGTGCCAAAGAGCAGCACCAGCATGGGCGGCCCCCAGAGGTAGCCGTTGATCGCCTTGATGATCTCGTGAAATTCGTTCATACTCACCCCGCTGTGGCATGATAATCCTAAGCGGGATGCATGCGTGTCAAGCAGTAATTGGCGGAGGCAGCGCTAGACGCGAATGGGCAGGATCACGATGGGCATCCCCAGGTGATAAAATCTCCGCTGGATCGCGAATGCGGAGTAGTTATGCAGCCAGCGCGTGAAGAACGAATCTTCCGGGAATACGAGCTGTCCGGCAAAGAAGATCGCCTGGGGAAACTTTTCCATGATTTGCGGGGCCATGCCGCAAGCCTCCTCGACCACGTCTACGGCTATCGAGGTGACCGCTTCGGCATAATAACCGTGCTTTTTCATGTACCTGACGTAGCGTTCTCCCTGTTCCTGGATATGGCCCTTGAGCTGCTCGATCTCCTCCGCGCCCTTGAACACCCCCGAGTCGATCACGCCGATCTGGACGAATACGAAATTTTTATACATTTTTCCGAACAGGCGGATGATCGTAAAGAGCGTATGAAGCCCTGTTCCCGAGAAACCGTTCACGAACAGTACCGCCGTCTTCTCTTTCCGGTTGCATTCGGGTTCCGCCGCGTGAGCCTCGTAATGGGATTCGTCGACCTCGGCGACTTCGACGAGGCCGTTGAGCCTGCCAAGGAGTTTAAACGTACGGTTGTAGTGCTTTTTGATGAATATCGCCGTGGCGACAACGCTGCCGGTGAAGAAAATGGTGAGCCATCCGCCCTCATGGAATTTCATAATAACCACGGATACGAGTATGAAGCCGGTGAGAATCAGTCCAAATCCATTAATGGAAAGCTTTTTCTTCCAGGAGGCTTCCTTTGCCCTCACCTGCCACCAGTGCCTTACCATGCCCAGCTGCGAAAGGGAAAAGGTGATGAACACATTTATGCTGTAAAAGATCACCAGAAGCTTGACCGACCCGCCGGAATAGAGCATGAGGGCGATCGCGGCAATGCCCATGATGAGGATGCCGTTCTGGGTGACGAGCCTGTCATTGAGCGACGCGAATCGGGTAGGCGCCCAGCGGTCGAGCGCCATGTTGGACAGCACGCGCGGTCCGTCAAGGAAACCTGTCTGCGCGGCCACGAAGAGCAGGGTCGCCTCGGAAAGAAGCGTCACGAGAATGAAGGTGTACGCGAGCGTTGACGGCCAGTCGCGTGTCATGTTCTCGAAGAGCACCGCGTTCAGGGTCTTGCCCGGGACGTGACCCACGCCAAAGAGCAGGTATGCGATCATGAGCCCCGCAACGGTAACCGCGAGGGAAATCGCCATGTAGTGCATGGTATGCGTCGCTGTTTTTACCTTGGGCTCGCGGAGGATGGGGATGCCGTTGGAGACCGCCTCGATCCCGGTATAGGTTCCTGCGCCCATGCTGTAGGCGCGGAGAATGAGGAATATCATGCCGACGGTTCCCAGCTCGGAATTGGAGGATTGTATGTCCAATACGGTCGCTCGTGCAAGCTCCGGAAGCGACCCCGCCTGGGAGACGATGGAATAGATGATCGCGAAGGAGTGGGTGACCAGGAAAATGATAAAAATGGGCACGAGCGGTGCTACGGATTCCTTGACTCCACGAAGATTGAGCCAGATCAGTACTATGACGCCGGATACGGCTACGATGATCTTATAGCTCTGCCACTCGGGAGGAAGAAAGCTGAACAGGGCATCCGCCCCGCTGGCCACCGACAGGGTAATCGTGAGGAGGTAGTCGATCAGGAGCGCGCTGCCGGAGACCATCCCCACGGTGGGGGAGATGAGTTTGCTGGCGACAAGGTATCCGCCGCCGCCGGTTGGAAAAAGCTCTATGATCTGGTGATAACTCGCGGATATCACGAAAATGGTGATCACGGTTCCAAGGGCGACGAAAATAGCGAGATGTGTATGTGTTCCCAGCGCGAGAAAGGCTTCCTCCGGACCGTAACAGGAAGAGGAAAGCCCGTCGGCGCCCAGTCCTACCCATGCGAAGAAGGCGACCAGGGAGAGCTTGTGAAAGATGGATGGATCGGACACGTTGCGGGATCCGCCCATCAGGAACTTTTTGGCCCGCGAGAACAGGTCGGAAATGTTCATGGTAACCCTCATGCGATAATATGCCGCAGGAGAAGGACCTCGTTATATCGCCCGCATGCAAACCCTTCCCTGCGCCCGGAAATCATGAACCCGGGTACCGGCGGCACAATTTTGGAACTATAAAAACGCCGGATATCTGTCGTCAACCATTTATAAATGTGGATTATGTCGGGCAACGAATAAAAAAGCCCGCTTCACTGATCGTGAAGCGGGCTTTGCGAGAATTATGAAAGTGCCGGTTTACCTGTATGCGGGTCCTATTTGATCGGTATCGTAAACCGTCATTGTATCTTTCAAATCCTATTTCTCCGGGATCCTCATCGCGTAGAAGGAGCGCCATACGAATATGACGGCGATGATGAACATGGGTATCGCAATATAGGGACCGTAGTTCGTGGATCCGGTTTCCTTGGAATGCACCGCCATCTCGATCGCGATCTCAGTGGCGAGCAGGCCAAAAAGGGTCGAGAACTTGATGATCGGGTTGAGGCTGACCGACGAGGTGTCCTTGAACGGGTCGCCCACGGTGTCGCCTATGACGGCGGCGGCGTGGAGGTCCGTGTTCTTGGCCTTGAGGTCGACTTCAACGACCTTCTTCGCATTGTCCCAAGAGCCGCCGGCGTTCGCCATGTAAATGGCCTGGAAGAGGCCGAAACATGCTATGGAGATGAGATAGGCGACGAAGAAGTTGGGGTCTACAAGCGCGAAGCAGAGGGTGAAAGCCATGAGGGCTATGAAGATGTTCCACATACCCTTCTGGGCGTACTGGGTGCAGATCTTCACCACGGTCTTGGAATCCTCGATGTCGGCTTCAGTCTTGTCGAGCTTGAGGTTCTTCTTGATGAACTCGACCGCGCTGTAGGCGCCGGTGGTGACCGCCTGCATGGACGCGCCGCAGAACCAGTAGATGACCGCGCCGCCGCAGATGAGGCCAAGGATAACGGGGGCGTCGGTGAGGCTGACCTGGAGCATGCCCTTGCTCTTGAGGAGCAGGATGATCGAGAAAATCATCGTCGTTGCTCCCACGACGGCCGTTCCAATAAGAACCGGCTTCGCGGTGGCTTTGAACGTGTTGCCTGCGCCGTCATTGGACTCGAGGTAGAACTTGCCAAGCTCGAAATCGGGCTCGAAACCGAAGTTTTTCTTGATGTCGTCCTTGATGCCGGGGATCGCCTCGATCTGCGAAAGCTCGAAGATCGACTGCGCGTTGTCGGTCACGGGGCCGTAGCTGTCGACGGCGATGTTGACCGGACCCATGCAGAGGAAGCCGTACGCCACGAGACCGAAGGCAAAGATGGACGGGTAGTTGATGACTTCCCAGGGAATGAAAAGGCTCACTACATAGGCGCCGGCCATGAGGCCCGCGATCAGAATGCCCTTGTAGAAGGCGCTGAAGTTACCGGCGACGATACCGGAAAGGATGGTGAGCGATGCGCCGCCTTCACGGGAAGCGGTCACGATTTCATTCACGTGCTTGGATTTCGCGCTGGTGAACACCTTCGTGAACTCGGGGATGAGCACCGCCGCGAGCGTTCCGCAGCTGATGATCAGGGCAAGCTGCCACCATACGTTGGAGGTTTCGATGCCCTTGATGGTGAGGTCGCTGATCAGCAGGTAGCTGCCAATGAACGATATGCTGATACAGAGGATGGCGGCGATCCAGATGAGCCGCATGAGGGGCTCTTCGAAATCGAATTCCTTTTTCCCCTTGTACTTCGCGGAGGATATTCCCTGGTTGATGAAATATGCCAGACCGGAACAGAAGTCCATGAGGAAGCGCATGGCGAAGATCCACACGATCAGCTTGCCCTGGATGGCTTCCTTCGCCTCGACTTCGCCGACGACGGCGAGGGTGATGAAGGAGATGAGGGCAACGCCGGTCACGCCGTAAGTCTCAAAACCGTCGGCCGTGGGTCCCACGCTGTCGCCGGCGTTGTCACCGGTACAGTCGGCGATAACGCCCGGATTGCGCGGATCGTCTTCCTTGACCTTGAAGACGATCTTCATGAGGTCGGAACCGATGTCGGCGATCTTGGTGAAGATACCGCCGGCGATACGAAGGGCGGACGCGCCCAGAGATTCGCCAATGGCGAAGCCCAGGAAGCAGTAGCCCACAACCGTGCGGGGAACGAACAGGAGGATGATGACCATCATGATCAGCTCAAGGGAGATGAGGAACAGTCCCACGCTCATACCGGCGCGAAGAGGAATGTTCACCACGTCCCAGGGCTTGCCTGCAAGGGAGGCGAAGGCCGTGCGGGCGTTTGCATAGGTGTTGATGCGGATGCCGTACCACGCAACCGCGTACGAACCGCCCATACCTACGACCGAGAACAGAAGGACCAGGAGCAGGGTGGGGACGCTCTCTCCCTTCAGCACGACGAAATAGAATGCCATCGCGGCGGCGATAAAGGCGAACAGCATGAGGAGGAATTTTCCCTGCTGGACGAGGTACGTCTTGCAGGTCTGGAAAATGATCTCCGCGACCTTCAGGGTGGATTCATGTGCCTTTATCCTGTAAATCTGATGCCGTAAGAACAAGCTGATGCCGAGGGTACCGGCAATGACCATGGCGCCCCAGAAAAGCAGGTCCCAGGGTTTGATGCCTCCCAACAAGTTATAGGGCGCGCCCTTATGCAAGTCGGGTATGGCAAGGTCCGCCTCGCTGGCCAGAACGGCGGCAGCGGGAAGCAGGACCATGCCTAACGTCAACACGATCCGTTTTAAACTCTTCATAGTAACCTTTACCTCTAAACTTTAATAATAAAAAAAGCCAGTGCTTCGGCGCGTATAGGATCTGAGCCCATGCTTTTTGCGAAGTTGTTGTTCAGAATGCTCGATTCTCTCCCCCTGTGCGAAATGACGCAAGGCCTTGCGTTGGGAGGCCCTGGCGTTATTCAGGAGAGCGAGCCAGCGCATGCATAACCCCTCCCGGGTGAAGTATTCTGGATTGCACGCAGATGAGTATCGGTTCCGGCGGTATGGCCGGTCGTTTTTAAGGTACGCGGTAGTTTGTTATTATATGACCTTTCAGGACGGTCGTTCGAGGCATTGCACGACCACCCGCAGGGAGCAGGAGCGGGTATTCCTATTGTTAATGCTTGTTTTTCTATATGCATAAGGCTGTTCAAAGTGCCTTGTTTTGCCCACTACATTTAAGAGACACCTTTTTTGCAAGTTTTTTTCTATAAGAGGGGTAATTATTGCAGTATCAGCTGAACGCTGATTCAGGATGGGGGGCCGATTGCTGAAAAAAATACCAATGGCTCAACCCGGAGGCAGCCGGCCCGGTGCACGCCTTCCGGTAAAGGTCCTTTTAAAAGAAGATAAACGTGATGATGATGAAGGTCACCACGAGGATCGGAATTGAATACTTGAACATGTAGCCGAAAAAGCTCGGCATGCTGACCCCCGAGCCCTCCGCGATCGACTTTACCATGAAGTTGGGCGCATTGCCAATATAGGTGTTTGCACCCATGAACACCGCACCGGCCGAGATCGCCGCAAGGTAGTCCACCTTTTCGGAGATGAGGAGCTTGACCGCCTGCGGTTCAGGCATCCCGGCATAGAACTTGCCGAGCGCCGTATTGTAAAAGGTCAGGTAGGTGGGCGCGTTGTCCAGGAAGCTCGAAAGGCCGCCGGCGGCCCAGAAGTAGTGGGACGGATTGTCGACCGATTTGATGAGGAAGGCCAGCGCGCCGTGTTCGCCGGCGAGGAGAATGGCGATGGCAGGAATGATGGTCATGAAAATGCCCGCGAAAAGGAAGGCTACCTCCTTTATGGGGCCCCATGAGAATTCATTGGACTGCCTAATCTCCCTGGTTGTGGAGAGCAAAGAAAATATCCCCAGCAGCACGAGCGCCGCGTCCTTGATCAGGTTGGCCCAGTTCTGGCTCACCTCGTGGAAAATGATCGACACGCTCCCCATCTGTTCCTGGTACAGGCCGCTGAAGAGAACCGCCCCCACGACGCCGCCCAGGAATATGAAATTATGCAGTCCTTCGATTCCAAGTGGATCCTTTTCACCCTGACCAATCGAGGATTTGTTTTCCTTGCGGTAGAAATAGGTGTCGAGCGCGAAATAGACCGCGAGCACTATTGCCGACGCGACTGCCATGTGGGGCAGCAATTTGAAGGTCCAGAAAAAGGGAACCCCGTGAAGGAAGCCAAGGAAAAGCGGCGGGTCTCCGAGAGGCGTGAGCGAGCCCCCTATGTTGCTGACGAGGAAGATGAAAAACACGATGGTGTGGGCCCTGTGCTTCCGCCATGCGTTTGAGCGCAATACGGGGCGGATGAGCAGCATGGAGGCGCCCGTGGTGCCGATCCAGGAAGCGAGAAGCGTCCCGATGAGCAGGGTGAGGCTGTTGACCGCAGGGCTTCCTTTCAAGGATCCCCTGATGTGGATCCCGCCCGCGATGGTGAACAGGGACCATAATAGTATGAGAAACGGGATGTAGTCGATCACGTAAATATGGATGATCTTTTCCAGCGCCGGGAGCCGGTAGAAGAACAGGAAAGGAGCCGCGAATATAATCGCCCAGAAGACCGACACCTTGCCAAAATGATGCTCCCAGAAATGGGGCGCGAACAGGGGGAAGAGCGCAATGCTCAGGAGAATCCCCGCGAAGGGAATCACCGACCAGAGGGGGAGCTTGGAGCCCAGGTCTTCGCCTGGCGCCCTGTCCGCTCCCGCTCCCCTGACCGAGAGCGAAGCCTCTCCTGAAGCGTGGGTGTCCAAAACCGTAGCTCCGCCAGGTGCAGCCAGAAGCGGCAGGCATGAGAGCGTCAAATACAGGGTACAAAGCGCTACGATTACTCTTTTCACATGGTTACCTCTATTAAAACAGGCTGCATTCCGTTAAGGTCCCGGGAATAATCCGCGATGCGCTCTATTATGTAAAGCCGATTTAACGGCAGGATCGGGCGTGAAACAACGGCGCGGTTGCGTGCCCGCGGCGGGATGGGAATTTGTGTTCCCTTGTGCATGCCTGAATTCGATACATTGGCTTCCCTCGGCCTCGGACTCTGCGGGTCAAGGAGGAAAATGGGCATGAAATGCATTCCCGCTCGCGTGCCGCATGAGCATTGTAAAAGAATGATTCCCATGCGGGGATGTGTGCTTGAAGAAACCTGTCTTAGTGCCGATGTCGGTTTCGATATATCCCCGGGAATTCATGATTGCCATAGCCGGCATGGGGATGTATATTGGCGGAATGCGATACCATTCAGTCTCGTGCAGGCCCTGATCGCGAGAACGGGCTTTCGAGGCGGAACCCGGCGTGAGTATTCCGCATCGGCCCGGAAGGTGCATGGCGAAAGGCATGAGGGCAGGTGTGCATTGATTCCGGCCATTCCTCCTGACCCGCGGGAACGGAGTCGCGCTTGGACCGACGCATTCATAGAGGTAAGCGAGTGATTGATTTGCAGACTTTTATCCCGTTTTTTGAGCACTACGGCTATGCGGCGGTATTCGGCCTTCTGATAATATGCGGTTTCGGGGTGCCCATTCCCGAGGACATTTCGCTGGTGTCGGGAGGGATAATCTCGGGACTTGGATTCGCGAACGTGCATGTAATGTTCGCGGTGGGGCTCGCGGGGGTGCTCATCGGCGATTCCACCGTCTACTGCCTGGGAAGGCATTTTGGGACCAGGTTCCTGGCGATAGGATGGGTTCAACGCCTGCTCACGCCCGAGCGCTACGATGGGATCCGGAACTGGCTTTCACGGTATGGCCGATGGCTCCTGTTCGCCGCGCGCTTCATGCCGGGGCTCCGGACCCCGATTTTCCTGACCACAGGCATTACCCGCTTCGTGTCCATGCCCGTATTCCTGCTCATAGACGGCGTTGCCGCGGTCATCAGCGTGCCCGTGTGGGTGTACCTTGGCTACTTTGGCGCGAGCAGGAAGGAATGGCTCATGGAATGGATGGCGCGCAGCCAGTTCGGTTTTCTCATCCTCATGCTTTGCATTGTCCTGGCGCTGGTGATCGTGACCCTGGTGAAAAAGAAGCTCCGCAGTTTCACGGAAAAGCTTGAGGAAGATGGTGCCTGAGGCCGCCCTCACTGCCATCGGCCAACGTGGACCTTCTCCCTCGTGTAGCGCTGCGATGCCGGTTTCTGCTCGGCGGGACGGCCGATGGGAACGAGCGCAAAGGGGATCACGTGTTCCGGAATGCCCAGCAGCGCCCTGATCCCGGTCACCCTCTCCTCGCGCGGATACACTCCCAGCCATACGGCGCCGTAACCCAGCGCCTGGACCGCGATGAGCATGTTCTCGGTCGCGGCGGCACAGTCCTGGACCCAGTAGCCCTTGTGCGTTTCCAGGGTGGGATCGGCGCATACGAGTACGGCGACGGGGGCCTCCCTGATCATGAGCGAGTGCGGGTGCACCCCCGGGATGCGATCGAGGATGGCGCGTTCCCGCATTACCACGAAATGCCAGGGTTGCTGGTTTCCGGCGGAGGGTGCGCTCATCGCCGCCTTGAGCACCTGCTCCACGACGTCTTCCGGGACGGCGTCCCCGGTGTATTTTCTTATGCTTCTCCTGGAGAGAATCGATTCCATCGCTTCCATGATATCCTCCTGCAGCGTGAGTGGCGGGAACAGCCCCGCCAGGATTGCCCCGGCGGCTCCATGGGGTGCGGGATCGGCCGCCCGGGGATTGAACCCGGCGATTTCGGACGGCGAATTCACGCAGGGGTACGCATAGTATAGCGCGCGATTCCGGTCCAGCACAACATAAAATTCCCTGCCGGTATTTTGCCGGCGGGTAAATCGGTCGATTATATATAAGGGCGACCCCGGGGCGACTCCCGGTTTCGCGTGTCCATGTTCACTATGAAAGACAGGCTGAAAGCCAAGATTAAGAAAAACGCCATGCCGGCGGTGCTCGTGGCGCTGCTTCTCGCGGCGGCGCTCGCCTACCAGCGCGGACTGCTCACGGACCGGACGGGGCAGGGCGTTCGTGAGCGGATCTATCCCCTGGTATTCAGGGTGCTTACCCTTTACAGGGAGGGCGTCATCAGGCAGGGCGAGAGCGTGGGTGGAATGATCCGGAAGAGCCCCCGGGAGGAGGACGCGGGCGGCGGACAGGGGCGCCACCAGGCGGAGCCCGCGGAGCCGTCCAGGGCGAAATCCGGTCCCGACGAGGCCAAGGTCAGGCCGCACGCCACGAGCGTGGTACCCAAACCCGTCGCGACGACGATCCGCAAGGTCGAGTTGAGGCCCGTTGCGTTCATGAAAGCCGTTCCGGTATTCACCGCAGGGGATATCGTGTACCATGGTTCCCGCGATGATGCGAAGATCGCCCTTACCTTTGACGCGGGGAGTCCCGGGGGGAGCGCGGACCTCTACCACAGGCTTCTTGACACGCTTCATGATTACCGCACCCCGGCGACCTTCTTCCTCACCGGGCAGTTCGCCGCGGCCCATACCGATGTAGTGCAGCGAATAAGCCGTATCCCGGTTTTCGAGATAGGAAATCACACCTACGGCCATCAAAACATGTCAAAATTGAAAGCGGACGCCGCGCGCGCGGACATGGCAAGCGTCCAGGACGCCATCCGCGGACTTACGGGATACACCACGGTCCTATTCAGGCCTCCATACGGGGAATACAACGATTCGGTCGTGGAGGCAGCACGCGACCTGGGTATGAAAACGGTGCTCTGGGACGTTTCGCCCCAGGATTACCAGATGGCCGCCGGCGGCCGGATAGCGAGCCTGGTCCTGGAGGGGGCCCGGAACGGTTCGATCGTGCTCCTGCACATGCGCGGTGACAGCGCGGCGACTGTCGAGGCCCTCCCGGCAATCATCGACGGCCTGCGCGCGAAGGGATACATGTTCGTGACGGTATCCGCACTGATACGCCCGGCGCAGCCCCGTGCGAGGATCATCCCGGTGGGGGCCGGGTACCGGGAGAGCCCGGATCAGGGCTATGAATAAATCCGATCTCTACGACCGCATCAACACGGGCATCCTGGGGGAGAGGGCCCGCGCCCTGCGGCGCAACTGCAATAAAAACCTGGAGCTCATAGCGCTTCACGGCGGCCTGGCGCGGGTGGTTGAAAGGCTTGCGGGCAGGCATGCGATAGTTATCGGTGCCGGTCCTTCCCTCGATCGCGCCATCCCGGACCTGCGAAAGTGCTTCCGGAGGCTGGACGTGGTCCTGATCGCCGCGGACATGGCGCTTCGCCCGCTCGCAGCGGCGGGAATCCGCCCCCATTTCGTCATTTCCTGCGAGACGACGCCCATGCCCTTTTTCCAGGGCGTCCCGACCGATGAAATGCACCTCCTTGCCTTCAGCTGCATGTCGCACCGGACCCTTTTGCACTGGCGGGGCGACATTTCCTTCTATAACTGGATGCTCAAGGGGGAATTTTACGAGGACCTGTGGCGTATGGCGGGTGAGGACCTTGGCTTCGTCGCGACCGGGAGCGTGGTGCTCAGCCAGGCGGTTTCCCTCGCGCTGGGATGCGCCATCCGCTCGCTGGCCCTTACCGGCAATGACCTTGGGTTCCGGCGCTCATACTACGCCAGGGGAGCGGTTTCCCTGGACCGCTTCGTCCGCGTCGCTTCCAGGATGATACCCGCCGAATCGGCGGAATATGCGGCCATTCGGGCGAACCGCATGTATGAAATCAGGAGGGAGGGGATGCTGTTCCATACCAATCCCCCCTTCCTGTCCGCCAGGATGTGGTTTGAGGAGTTATTCAAGTCGGCCCGCGTGCCGATATATGATAGTAGCGAACCGGGGGTGAGCCCCTCGGCGGCGCGCAAGCTGGGAATGAGGGAATACCGGGAGATTATCGAGAGGATCAGGGGGCGATGATGGTGACGCTGCACAAATTCAACGGGGAGGAATTCGTCCTGAACGCGAACCTCATCGAGACGATCGACGCCAGGCCCGACACCGTCATCACGCTGATCAATGATCGAAAGTACCTGGTCAGGGAAAAGACCGGGGAGGTTCTTGTAAAGATCACCGAGTACCAGCGCTCGGTGTTCGTGGTAGAAAGAACATGAACTTTCCACTGGTTTTGTATGTGCGGGTTTGGCGACATAATTAGAAATTAATTGACATTTTTCAATTAATTTATTAGTGTGTCAGCAAACCGGCCATCAATCAGGCAGTTGTGGTAACGCTTCCGCGGTGGGATTGCTTATATTAATTACATAGCGCGGCCGGGTCGTGGATCCCGGCTCTGCAGAGAGGACGCGCATGGGTGATGAAGAAAGGGTAAACGTCGACGAGGTCGGCGACGAGGAGCAGGAGGGTGCCAAGCCGGAGGCCGCGGCCGGCCCCAGGGCTGATGCATCCAAGATCGTAAAGATCCTGATGTACGTGGCGGGGGCGGTGCTCGCGGTGTTCCTGATGATCGGTATCTCCTACCTGGTGAACCGGTACCTGGAGGAAAAGCGCTACGAGAAAACGGTCGATATCGTGACCGCGCCCCCTCCCGCGCCGCTCAATTATTACGATGTGCCGACCTTCTCGATTACCACGAAGGACTCCGATCCGCATTTCGCGAAGGTGTCGCTCTCGCTCGGATACGATGAAAACCAGCAGCTCTCAATTGAGCTTGGGAAAAGGCTCGTACAGATGCAGCACATGATCAACATCATCCTCCGCAGCAAGAGCTATGAGGAGCTCGATTCGGTCGAGGACATCATCAGTCTGGCGGAGGAGATAAAGGCCCACGTGAACACGGTGCTCATTGCCGGAAAGGTGAAGGAAGTGTATTTCAAGGAGTTTATCGTAAACTAGTTCGCCGGGGCAATCCTGATGCGAGGAGGGAACAATGGGTGACGGCTCATTATCACAAGATGAAATAGATGCCCTATTGCAGGGCGCAGACGATATGATCTCATCTCCCGGGATGCCGGCGGCCATGGAAGCGCCGCAGGGCGGGGGTGCGCTCTCGCCCGTCGAGCGGGAAACCGTAGCGGATTCCGTGGACCGCGCGATGAGCGTGGCGGCCCCGTCGCTTTCGGCGTACCTGGGCAAGAATGTCAAGATCACCAACGCGATGGTCGAGGTCAAGGCCGTCGACGCGCTGCGCGGAGAATTCAACAAGCAGTACATCCAGGTCGGGATGGGCTTTACCGGGGGCGTGGGCGGAAAGAGCCTCATCCTGTTCAACATGAACGACGCCGAGGTCATCTCCTCCCTCATGATGGGGGACGAGACCGGGGCCCCGCCTGCGGAACTCACCGAGGCGCACCAGAGCACCATCCAGGAATTCGTGGGGCAGATGCTCTCGTCCGCGGCCACGCAGTTTTCCGAGCGCCTGGGCAAGCCGGTCAACACGACGCCGCCCGTCCTGTCCGTGGTAAACGGTCCCGGGGAGCTCAAGTTTCCCGGCGCCGGCGACCTGGCGAAGATCACCTTCAACATCAATATCGAGGGGATAGTCAATTCGCGCTTTTACCAGATCATGGAGATGCCCCTCGCGATGAGCATCGTAAAGGGCATGCAGCCGCAGATGGGGCCGTCAATGCAGCAGTCATACCAGCCCCAGCAGCAGATGATGCAGCAGAGCGTGGCCCAGGTGGGGATTTCCCCGGTGAAGTTCCCGCCCCTGGGCGAAGGGCTTCCCTCCGGGGTGAGCGGGAACATAAGCCTGCTGCTCGACGTGCCTATGACCCTTACCGTGGAGCTGGGACGAACCCGGCAGCTCGTGAAGGACATCCTGGGACTGGGCGAGGGATCCATCATCGAGCTCGACAAGCTCGCGGGCGAACCCGTGGACCTGCTGGTGAACGGCAAGCTCATAGCCAAGGGCGAGGTCGTGGTCATCGATGAAAATTTCGGCGTGCGCGTGACCGATATCGTGAGCAAGGACGAAAGGCTCGCCAAGATTCAGTAAGGATGTGAAGCGTTGGCGGGCCCGGGGCCCGCTCATGCGGATTGCATGCTATTTGGAATGAAGAACTTAATTGAAAAGAAATGGGCGAACAGGGGGGCGGCGTGCGTCGTTGCTCTCTTTTTTTCCATCGGTATTGGATTATGTCCCATCTTCGCCGCCGGGGAGAAGGACCGCACGCGCGTGGCCGCGGCGGCCGAAAAAAAATCCGCCGCCAAGGCTGAATCCGACCCGCGCGAATCCAGGGAAAACGGGCGCGATGAACGTTCCAGGGATGAGAAGCGCAGCGAGGCCGGGGAAGAGCTTTACAAGTTCGAGGAGCCCAAGGTCGACGAGGAATCGTATGCCTGGGTGATCATCAAGACCCTGTTCATCCTGGGCGTGCTGGTGGGCGGGTTCTATTACTTCTTCCGATTCGTCACCAGGAAGGCGGGCATCTCCATGCCGGGGGGCGATGTCGCACAGACCCTCTCCGTGGTCCCGCTGGGGCAGAACAAGTTTCTGCAGATCGTGGACCTGGCGGGCAAGGTGCTCGTGCTCGGGGTCACCGACGGCAGCATCAACCTGATCATGGAGATAAAGGACAAGGACGAGATAGACCGCATCCGCCTCGCCGGCTCCAGGGCGATTGCCGCGAGCACCTTTTCATTCCAGGAATTTCTCACGAACCAGATCGCGAAGATACTCAAGAAAAGGCCTGGTGGCGGGGGGGCACAGGGTCCGGGAATGAAGTTTCATTTCGAGGGGCAGGAAAGCGAGGTCGACCGGCTCAATTACCTTTCGGTCCAGAAGGACCGGCTGAAAAAGCTCAATGGCTCGGATCATGAATAGGCGCACGATCATCATACTTGCGGTAGCGGCCGCGATACTCATCCCCGCCGGCGCGCTCTTCGCGCAGGAGAACGTGCGCATGCCCATTCCCAAGATCACCTTCGACATCAAGGAGGCGGCGACGCCCAAGGACGTGGCGCTCTCCATGCAGGTGCTCTTTCTCCTTACCATACTCACCCTCGCCCCCGCGATCATCATGATGATGACCGCGTTCACGCGCGTGGTGATCGTGCTCGACTTCGTGAAGAGAGCGCTGAGCCTCCAGCAGATGCCGCCTACGCAGGTGATCGTGGGGCTGGCCATATTCCTGACCATATTCATCATGGCGCCCACGTTCACCGAGATAAACGAAAAGGCGCTGCAACCCTACCTCAAGGGGAAAATAAACAACGAGCAGTTCTACGACCAGGGCATGGCGCCGTTGCGCCAGTTCATGCTCAGGAACACGCGCACGAGGGACATCGCGCTGTTCATAGATCTCGCGAAGATCGAAAAGCCCAGGACCGAGGCCGAGGTTCCCACGTACTGCCTCATTCCGGCGTTCATGATCAGCGAATTAAAGAAGGCCTTCGAGATCGGAGTGTATCTCTTCATTCCCTTCATCGTGATAGACATGATCGTGGCGAGCGCGCTCATGGCCATGGGCATGATCATGCTGCCGCCCGTGATGATATCGCTGCCGTTCAAGCTCGTGCTGTTCATACTGGTGGACGGGTGGAACCTGCTCGTCTACGAACTCGTGAAATCGTTCAGGTGAGACAATGACAGACGCGGTTATAGTCAAACTCCTCAGGGAAGCGCTCATGACGATACTGATCGTGTCGGCGCCCCTCCTTGGCGTGGGCATGTTCGTGGGACTTCTCATCTCGATCTTCCAGACGACCACGTCCATCCAGGAGCAGACGCTCACCTTCGTCCCCAAGATCGTGGCGATATTCATCACCTTCGTCATTTTCGCGGCGTGGATAATCCACACACTGGTGAACTATACCAAGAACATCTTCATGCTCATCGGAAAGATCGGGGCGGGTTAAGCGATGGAATATTTCGTATATCATTTCCAGGTTTTCCTGCTCATCATGATACGGATGAGCTCAATGATGGTAATTGCCCCATTTTATTCGAGTGGGGTGATCCCTTTTAGGATCAAGGCATTGCTTTCCTTTTTTATCTCGATGATCATCTTCCCGGTCGTTGCGGAGAAGACGTACCATCTCACCGGGGACATGGGGCAGTACGCCGTGCTCGTGATCCAGGAGGTGTCGATCGGTATTTTTATAGGGTTCCTGGTCGCGGTGATCTTCGCCTCGTTCCAGCTCGCGGGCGAGTTCTTCTCGGTGCAGATAGGCTTTGGCATAAACGAGGTGATCGACCCCCTGGCGCAGGTCTCCATTCCGCTGGTGGGTCAGCTGAAGAATCTCATAGGGCTGCTCGTGTTCCTCGCGATCAACGGGCACCATTTCCTGATCCTGGCGATCTACCGGTCCTACGAGCTCGCGCCCATCATGAGCCTCAAGGTGAGCGCCGCCGGGGGACTCCTGAAATACATGCAGTACGCCTTTGGCGGGATGTTCGTCATCGCGCTGAAGATCGCGCTGCCCATCGTGGCGACCGTGTTCCTGGTTTCGGTGAGCATGGGGGTCCTCTCGAAGGCGGCGCCGCAGATGAACATCATGATGCTGGGCTTCCCGGTGAAGATCATGGTCGCGTTCGGGGTAATCCTGCTGGTTAGCCCGCTCATCGTACGGGTGATGTCGGTATCCCTGGACAGGACCTTCCGGTTCATTTCAAAGGCCCTGGTGTACTGGCCCGTGTAGAGCGTGATGAAAGACGATGAACATGATCGATGACATAAAACTCATCTTCCCGGTTCCCGCCTGCGAGACGGCGCTCCCCGGCTTTCGCTTTGACCTGCAGCTCTTCGCAGCCGAGGACGAGGGCCGTACCGAGGAACCTACCGAGAAAAAGCTCCGCGATGCGCGGGAGAAGGGACAGGTCGCCAAGACCCAGGAGCTGCCCCAGGCGGTGGTGGTGATCTTTGGCTTCCTCGTGATCTTCTTCCTGGGCTCGTGGATCTACGGTTCGCTCGCGGCCATTACCAGGTATTACATGACTTCATTCCACAGCTTCACGCTCACCGAGAAGAGCGTGATGCAGGAATTTTTCCGCATCTCCTTCGAGTCGGCGAAGATACTGGGGCCGCTTTTCATCGCGGTGATGGTTGCGGCCTTCCTGGGGGACGCGGTGCAGGTGGGATTCCAGGTCTCGACCCACCCCCTCAAGCTGGACCTGTCGAAGATCAAGTTCGATCCGGCGACGATGTTCCGGAAGGTCTTCTTCTCCAAGCAGATCATGATGAACCTGTTCAAGTCGGTCTTCAAGGTCGCCGTGATCGGGATCATCGCGTACCTGATCATAGTGAACGATTACGAGAACATTCTCAAGACGCCGGACATATCCATCCCGCTGGCGCTCAAGACCGTCACGCTCATGGCGCTCAAGATCATACTCTGGTCGGCGGCGGTCATGCTCGTACTCGCCATACCGGACTATTTCTTCCAGAAGCGCGAGTTCATAGAGTCGTTGAAGATGACCAAGGAAGAGCTCAAGGAAGAACTGAAGGAAACCGTGGGCGATCCGCACATAAGGGCGCGCCTGCGCGAGATGCAACGCGATATAGTCATGAAGAACATGATCCGCGAGGTGCCCAAGGCCGACGTGGTGGTCACCAACCCCACGCACTTCTCGGTTGCACTGCGCTATGACCGCAACACCATGCCCGCTCCCACGGTGATCGCCAAGGGAGAGGACAACATGGCGCTGCGCATCAGGCAGATCGCCCGCGAGAACGACATTCCCATCATGGAAAACAGGCCCCTGGCGCAGGAGATGTACCGTCGCCTCGACGTGGGCGACATTGTACCGGAAGACCTCTTTTACGCGGTCTCCCTCGTGTACGCGGAGCTGTACAAGAAAAAACGCCTGCGCCAGGCGATATAACGGCGGCAGAAGGGACGCGAGATGGCAGACAAGGGCGGATTATCATTCCTGACCGACAACATCGGCTGGATGCAGAAAACCGACATCCTGATGGGGATCGGCACGATCTCCGTCGTGGCAATGCTCGTCATCCCGCTTCCTACCTTCCTGCTCGACTTCCTGCTCGCGGTCAGCATCATGGTGGGAATACTCATCCTGCTCGTGGTCATGTTCGTGCGCCGCTCGTTCGACTTCTCCGTGTTCCCCTCGCTCCTGCTGGTGTCGACGGTGTTCCGCCTCGCGCTCAACGTTTCGTCCACCAGGCTCATACTCCTGCAGGGGGCGGCCTTTGACGGAAAGATCATCCGCACCTTCGGCGAGTTTGTGGTGGGGGGGAACTACGTGGTGGGCTTCCTCATCTTCATCATCCTCACCGCGGTGCAGTTCATAGTAATCACCAAGGGCGCGACCCGCACGGCCGAGGTGGCGGCCCGATTCACCTTGGACGCCATGCCCGGCAAGCAGATGTCGATCGACTCCGATCTCTCCAACGGCGTCATCACCGAGGACGAGGCCCGGCGCCGGCGCGCGGAAATCCGCAAGGAAGCCGACTTCTACGGGGCTATGGATGGAGCCTCGAAATTCGTGCAGGGCGACGTGAAGGTCGGCATCGTGATCACCCTCATCAACATCATCGGCGGCTTCATCATCGGGATGGTGATGAGGAACGAAAGCTTCGAGGTGGCCCTCAAGACCTACACGCTCCTGTCAATCGGCGACGGCCTGGTGGCGCAGATTCCCTCGCTCATGGTGACGACGGCGACCGGTATCATCGTCACGCGCGCCGTGTCGGACGAAAACCTGGGCGACGATCTCGCAACGCAGATCGGGCAGCAGCCGCGGGCGCTCATGATGACCGCCGCCGCGCTGGGGATGTCGGCGCTCATCCCGGGGTTCCCAAAGATTTCGGTCCTCATCCTTGCCATGGGCCTGGGCGCGCTCGGCTACATCCTGAACCAGGCGAAGGAAGAGGAAGTCGAAAAAACCAAGGTCGAGGAAAAGCAGGCCGCGCTCAAGGAGCACAAGCCCGAGTCGGTCATCTCGCTCATCCAGGTGGACCCGCTGGAGGTGGAGATCGGCTACAGCCTCATCCCGCTGGTCGATCCCGACCAGGGGGGAACGCTCCTGGAGCGCATCACCAACATCCGCCGCCGCTCGGCGCTCGAGATGGGTCTCATCGTGCCGCCCATCCGCATCCGCGACAACATGGAGCTCGAGTCGGACTCCTACTCGATCCTCATAAAGGGAGTCGAGGTGGGCAGGGGCCTGCTTCGCGTGGGCAAGCTCATGGCCATGGATTCGGGAGAGGTCACGGAAAAGATCGAGGGGACCGAGTTCACCGAGCCCGCGTTCGGCCTCAAGGCCATATGGATAGACCCGGAGCTGCGCGACGCCGCCGAGCGCAGGGGCTACACCGTGGTGGACTGTCCCACGATCATCGCGACGCACCTCACCGAGATCATAAAGCACTCGGCCGACGAGATCCTGGGTCGCCAGGAGGTGCAGCAGCTCATCGACAGCATCAAGACCGACTACCCCGCGGTCGTGAACGAGCTCATCACCGAAAAGAAGATGACCGTGGGAGAGGTGCAGAAGGTGCTCCAGAACCTGCTCCGGGAGCGGGTCTCCATACGCAACATGGTGACCGTGCTCGAGACGCTCGCGAGCTACTCGGACTTCACCAAGGACGTGGGGCTCCTCACCGAGTACGTGCGCGTGGCGCTGGCGCGCCAGATCTGCAAGGACTACGTCGACAAGATGAACACGCTGTCGGCCATCACCGTAGACCCGGAGATAGAGAACATCGTGAGGAACTCCATCCACGAGGACCCGATCGAGGGGCGCGTCGTGGGGCTCGATCCCGACACGCACACCGCCATCATCAATTCCCTGACGGAGGCGTACGCGAAGGCGAAGAAGCAGGGCTTCGCGCCCGTATTCCTCGTGTCGCCGCAGATTCGCAGCGTCACCTTCACGCTCCTGCAGCGCGAGGTGCACGACCCGGTCGTTCTTTCGTATAACGAGATAGTGCCCACGGTCAAGGTGAACGTGATTTCGTCGGCGGTGCTCCCGTCGGCCGCATAAAGACATTAACGCAGAAGGAGAGCCGGTATGAGGTACGTGAAGATCAAAGCCAGGAACTACAACGAGGCGATGATGAAGCTCAAGATGGAGCACGGAGACGACGCGATCCCGATCAGCCATAAGTATATAAAGGAAGGGGGCCTGTTCAACTCGGGCCTATTCGCCAAGGACCTGGTGGAGCTGACCGCGGCCATCCCTGAGCGCAAGGGCGTACCCAAGGTGAAGCCGGAAAAGAAGAGCACCATCGATTTCACGGTGAGCGACAGCGAGCCGCTCCGTCCCTCCGCCCAGAAGGCGATCACGCCGGAGTACATCCCGCCGCGCGCGCACGAGCCCGCCCGGAAAACGGCAGACCCGGGCGCGGGCGCGCGCCCGGCCACCGTCATCGTACCCCCGCCCGTACACGAGACCAGGACCGAGCCTTCAAGGAGCGAGACTGCCCGGACCGAGGAGCCCGCGGCGCGGCCGGCCGATTCCGCCTCCATGCGCAAGCTCGAGCGGGAGTTCAGCGAGGTGAAGGACACCCTGAACCGGATCCTTGAAGGGCAGGGGACCCACCACGAGCGCAGGGCGGGCTGCGGCACCGACGAGGACAACGCCATGAAGCCGTACCGCGACATGCTCCTGGGCAACGAGTTCGACCGTGAGGAATGCGAATCGATGATCGGCGAGGTGCTGGGCAGCGTCAGCCGCGAGGACCTGCGCGACCGTTTCAAGATCGAAAAGACCCTCAAGGAGCTCATCAAGAGCAAGATCGTGACGAGCGGCCCCATAAAGAAGGGGCACAAGAAGAAGATCATCATGTTCATAGGGCCCACAGGGGTGGGGAAGACCACGACCATGGCGAAGCTGGGCGCGATCTTCGCGCTGCGCGAGGAATGCAAGGTCGCCTTCATCACCATCGACAACTACCGCATCGCCGCCACGGAGCAGCTCAAGAAATACGCGGAGATCATGAAGATCCCCATCCACGTGGTGAACGACCAGAAGGCCTTCAAGGAGACCATCGACAACGAGAAGGCCGAGATCATCATGGTCGACACGTCGGGCCGGAGCCACCGCAACGAGCTCAAGATTTCCGAGATCAAGAGCTATGCGGACATGGTGGAATACGACTTCGAAAAGGTGCTGTGCGTGAGCGCCTGCACCAAGAAGGCCGACCTGGTGAACGTCTTCAAGTCGTTCGACAAGATCAGCGTGGACAGCGTTATAATTACAAAGGTCGACGAGACCTCCTATATCGGAAATGTCGTGGATATTGCCGATAAATATAAAAAGCCCATCTCGTATTTCACCACCGGCCAGGAGGTGCCCAACGACATCGACGTGGCCGATGCCGACAAGATGGTGAACATGATCATGGGCACTGCCAATTGATGCAGGGAGGTACTGAAGTGGACCAGGCGGCGAATCTCAGGAAGCTGGTCGTCGAGACCAGGGCGGTCAGGCGGACCAAGACTATTGCAATTACGAGCGGCAAGGGGGGAGTGGGCAAGACCAGCCTCGCGGTGGGTCTCGCGATCGCGCTCGCGACCGACGGCTCCAGGGTCACCCTCCTGGATGCCGACCTGGGACTGGCGAACGTGAACGTGATCCTGGGGATCATCCCCAAGTTCAACCTGTACCACGTTATTAAAGGCAAAAAGAAGCTCAAGGACATCGTGATTGAGGTGCCCGAGGGCATCAAGATCATCGCGGGCGCATCGGGCTTTCACCAGCTGGCGAACCTTGACCAGAAACAGCGCGCCGAATTCATTGAGGCCGTGGCCGACCTCGGGGAAGACGATTACATGATCATCGACACCGGCGCCGGCATCTCGCAGAACGTCCTGTCATTCGTGAGCGCCGCGGACGAGGCCATCGTGGTGACCACCCCCGAGCCCACCGCCATCACCGACGCCTACGGCATCATCAAGTCGATAGCGGCCCAGACCCCGGACAAGCCCGTGCGGCTCATCGTGAACCGGGTCATGACGGTGTCCGAGGGGAAGCGCGTCGCGCAGAGGGTCATCAATATCGCGGGGCAGTTCCTCAATATCAAGGTGGAAAACCTGGGCTTCGTATTCGACGACATGTACGTCCCCAAGTCGATTCGCAACCAGAAGCCCTTCATCGTGTCATACCCCAAGTCCAAGGCCTCCATCTGCGTCCAGATCATCGCTGACCGCATTTCGAACAAGGAGGTCGAGGAAAAGCGGGGTTCGGGACTCGCGAACTTCTTCAAGCAGTTCTTCAAATCGGAGGAGGAGGAAGAGACCGAATAGCCAAAAATAGCTTGATTAAAAGCGCCCGTATGATAGGGATAATTGTTATGTCATATTGCGCGGTCGGGAGCGGCATCAGTGCAATTGAGCGGTGTTAAACCGGAATTCAAGGTCAGCGCGTTTTTCGGTGCGCTGGCATTGCTGTTTTCCTTCATGACGAGTCTCTTCGCGGGCAACAGGTTCTCGCATGTGGCCGTGACGTCGTGTGTACTCGCGGCCGTTTTTGCGGCCATCGGGTACGGGATCATGTACGTGCTCAAGCGCTATGTCCCGGAGATCTACGAGGCGCTGGCGGGGATAGGCGGCTTCAGCATTGGGCGCCGGGTGGCGCCCGAGGAGATGGTCAAGGTGAACATTGAGCCGCAGGCCGGCGCAGAACCCCTCCGCGAGGAGGCGGCAGGCGCCCCGGCGGAGCCGGCGGCCGAGGAGCCCCGGGACGAGGAGCCCCGGGACGAGGGGATTCCCGAGCCTCCCGCGGCGGAAGTCCGTAAAGCGGATACGTCCGCCGCGTTCGTGCCTTTGAAGGAAACGGACTTTTCG
The DNA here is from genome assembly GCA_937864375.1 of uncultured Spirochaetota bacterium. Classification (GTDB taxonomy): domain Bacteria; phylum Spirochaetota; class UBA4802; order UBA4802; family UBA5368; genus FW300-bin19. The sequence goes on along the minus strand of CALMJO010000262.1, from coordinate 21,373 downwards.
CGCGTGAGCGCGCAGGCGCAGGAGGGCAAGCTTGGAAAGCACATTATCGAGGAAAAGAAGATACGCTATGAGCCCAAGATCATGGCCGAGGCGATACGAACGATGATTGGCCGGGATAAGGATTGAAAAACCATCCCCAAAAGGATTGTGTATGAACAACAAGAAGATCAAAGAACTCGACACCATCAACGAGGATGATCTCTGGAAGAAATTCGCGAAATCCAGGGAGCAGGAGCTCAGGGACTACTTTGTCATAAAATACGCCCCCCTCGTCAAGTATGTCGCCGGAAAGGTATCCATGGGCATGCCTCAGAGCATTGAGTTCGACGACCTTGTTTCATACGGCATATTCGGCCTGATCGACGCAATAAACAAGTTCGATCCCAACAGGGGGATAAAGTTCAAGACCTACGCGATGACCAGGATCAGGGGCGCCATCTTCGACGAGCTTCGCTCCATCGACTGGATCCCGCGTTCCATACGCCAGAAGGCCAAGCAGATCGAGCAGGTGATATCGGAGCTGGAAAACAAGCTGGGGCGCACGGTGGAGGACGAAGAGATCGCGGCGGAGCTGGGCATCACCATCGAGGAGTTCCAGTCACTCCTGAACAAGCTTTCGGGCACCTCCATGCTTTCGCTCAACGACATCTGGTACATGGGCGATGACAGCGACGAGCTCTCCATCCTGGAGACGCTCGAAGCGCCGGAAAATATGAACCCCGACATTCTCATTGAAAAAGAGGAAATCCGCGATTATATTATAGACGCGATCAAGAAGCTTCCGGACAAGGAGAAGAAGGTGATCGTCCTCTATTATTACGAGGACCTCACCCTCAAGGAAATCGGGGACGTGCTTGATGTGACCGAAAGCCGGGTTTCACAGCTTCACACCAAGGCGATCATGAGGCTCAGGGGAAGGCTCGGCCGCATTAAATCTAATATTATTGGATAGCTTGATGAGCAAGCTCAAGGATCTGCTGGCCGCCATCGATGACGAAGAAGACAACCCACAGGACGAGATAGAAGTCTTCGCGGATTCGGTGAAGCAGGCGCTCGAGCTTGCCGCCAGGGAGCTCCGGGTGGATATTTCCTCCCTGGATTACGATATCCTTGAAAAGGGCACCAGGGGCGTGATGGGCCTCGGGCGGCAGCCGTACCGCGTGCTCATCCGCCAGCTCAAGTCGGACCACGAGGACAAGTACACGGACCTCGAGGAGCTGGACCAGAAATTCGCCAAGGCGCCCGAGACCGACATCGAGTACCGTCCCGCCGAAAAGGTCCAGCAGGAGGGGAAGTTCAAGCTTCGCGTCACGCGTTCGGGGATCTGGCTGACCGTGACCGCGGCCTCGCCCGGACGGCGCAACGTCGAGTCCGGAGATATCCAGAACAGGCTCATGGCGATGCGCATCGCCAACGCCGACCTCAAGAAGATAGAAAAGGAAGTTCGCTCGCCCTCAAACAAGCCCGTCAAGATAGGCGACTGGTCGCCCAATCCCGAATATGACGGCACCATCACCGTGGAAATGGCCGAAGACGAAATGAAGGTGTTCGTGCACTTCGTTCCGCCGCGTTTTTCGGGGTGTCACGTGGAGGCGGACGAGGTCGTTTCCGCGCTGAAGAAGGCGGGCGTCGTTTCGGGAATCCAGGAACAGCGCATCAGGGAATACCTTGACCTCATGGATTACAGCCGCCCGCTCCTCGCGGCCGAGGGCGTTCCGCCGCGGCATGGAAAGGATTCGTACGTTGACTACAAGGTGCGGGTCAGCAAGAACAACGTCAGCTTTTCGGAAGACGAAAAAGGCCAGGTCGACTTCAAGAACCTCGATCTGCTGGAAAACGTGGTCGTGGGCCAGATCCTGGCGGTGAAGGTGCCGGCCCAGCAGGGAGTCCCCGGGCGGACGGTGACCAACAGGGTGCTTGCCGCCAAGAGCGGCAAGGACGTTCCCTTCCGCTATGGGAAGGGGACCATGCTCTCGGAGGACGGCACGGAGCTCTCCGCCGAAATAAACGGGCAGGTGGTGTTCCTCAACCAGAAGATCAGCGTGGAGCCGGTGTACGTCGTGAAAGGGGACGTCTCCCTGGAGACGGGGAACGTGGTATTCCTGGGATCGGTGCTGATCGGCGGGAACGTGCAGGACAACTTCGTGGTGAAGGCCGCGGGCAATATCGAGATAAAGGGCTCGGTGGGGAAGGCGTTCCTGGAGGCGGAGGGCGACATCATCGTACGCCAGGGTATGAACGGACGGGAGGAAGGGAAGATCGAATCGACCGGCGGATCGGTCTACGCAAACTTCATACAGCTGTGCCATGTCTATGCGGAGAAGGACGTGATCGCGTCGGAGGGTATCCTCCATTCGAAGGTTGACGCCGTCAACCGGGTGCTCTGCCACGGTAAACGCGCCAAGATCGTGGGCGGCCTCATCCGCGCCGGGGACGAGGTGAACGCGAGCGTGATAGGCGCGGATTCCTTCACCAAGACCGAGGTCCGGGTAGGCATCAATCCCAAGGTCCTCCAGCAGATCAGCGACATGGAAAACGTGAAGAAGCAGGTCGAGGAAGACCTCGAAAAGCTCAACAAGGACATCACCACCCTGAATTCCCAGAAGCTCGTTTCCGGCGGAAAGCTTCCCCCGGACAAGGAAGAAATGCTCCAGAAGCTGAACCAGCAGAAGGAGAAGGGACAGAACAGGATCGACGAAATCAAGATGGAGCTCGAAGAGCTCAGGGAATACATGGGGATGCTGGAGCAGAAGGGCAAGGTGTGCGCCGAAAAGGTAGTCTACCCGGGCGTGGAGATTTACATCAAGGACAAGCGTTTTGCCGCGAAGGACCCGTACAACCACATCAAGTTCTCGCTGGAAGGCGGAGAAATCAAACTCTCGGAATACGAAAAGCCCGAGATCAGCGAGGAGGTGAGCAGGATAGCGCGCATTCGCAAGAGGCGCTGACCCGCGTGTCCCGGGTCGAGCCGCGCGGGCGGTTCGTTTCACCGTACAGGAGTATATAATGTCGATCAAGCCGATAGACCTGCAAACGAACATCGGCCAGATGCACGAGGTGGCCCGCCACTCGCATGTGAGGACCGAGTCCCTGGTGGAACAGCAGCATGTTCTGGACAAGGAGTCCGTGGACAAGGGAAACCTGGTAAACTCGAGGCTGGAAGAAAACAAGAAAGCCGAAAAGGGAATCATCATGCGCGAGGACAAGCGGTTCAGGCATGGGGAACACCCGGGCGAGCACAGCGGGGGAAGGGAACAGGGGAAGCAGGACGAGCCTCCCCCCCCTCGCGACGAAAAGCTCGGAAGGCTCGTTGACATAAAAAAATAACTTGTCCTCAACCTTAAGGATGGGAGTGTATGCAATTCGGCGTACTGGTCTTTATCAATATCATACTGTGGGCGCTGTTTTACCTGGTGATCAGCCTCAAGCTCGAACGCTCGGCGGCCGAGTTCCGGGAGAAGAGGTTCCGACGGGAGATGGACGAGGTCATCAGGGAATTCAACGAGACGGCGGAGCGAAACATTTCCATCCTGGAAAACCGCATCGCCATCATGAAAAAGGTGCTCGCCAATACCGGGGCGCTGCGGAGCGTCGACATCAGCCTCATGGACGAGGATGAACCGGCCGATGCCGGGAATGCGCCAGAACCCTCCCTGCACGGGGCAGAGCCCGCCGGGGAACATAAAAAAGCACCGGTAATGCCGCAGGCCGCCGTGCATCATGAACGAATGCAGGAACGCGCAGCAACCGTTGAAGAACCCGGTCTTGCCTACCACGTCTCGATGCTCATCCGTAGGTTGAGCGAAAAAGCGATCAAGGTACGGAACATCGCGCTTGAATACGCATATGCGCGGCTTACCCGGGACCAGCGTGCCGCCGCGGAGGCGGAACGCCGGGAGCGGAAAAGCGCTTTACAAGGCGAAGATTTTGTGAATACTGGTGACCATGCGCACCTGATTGAGCGCGAGTTTCGGGACGTGAAGTCGATGTCCCCCGGAAGCGAACCCGATCCCGAGGGTCCGGGTTTGAACGAAGACGAGCTTGTGGACATGTTCCAGGGATCCCGTGACAAGTATGGCCTTGCCGCGGAACTGTACCGGCAGGGTTACCCGGTTGACGTGCTTGCCAGGTGCTCGTCCATACCCCTGGGTGAAATCAGGCTCGTGCTCAATCTGAATAAATCATTGTAACGGCCGGCGGCCGCGCGGATTCGTGGTATACTCTGCCCATGCACCGCCAGGCGGCTTCACGGCGCTTATCGCGCGATTGAACAGGAGATGAACCTTGATAGACTTCAACATGATCAAGCGGCTCACCGAGGAGGAATTTCAAAAATTCGCCAGGCTCATTTACGAAGAGAGCGGGATATTCATGAAGGACACCAAGATCACCCTTCTCTCGAACAGGCTTCGCAAGCGCCTCCAGGCCCTCAAGCTTGATTCATTCACCGAATACTTCGAGTACATCCAGAAACTGCCCGACAAGTCCAAGGAAATAGAGCAGCTCATAGACGTCGTTTCCACGAACGAAACCTATTTTTTCCGCAACGAGCGCCAGTTCGAGGCGCTCGAAAAATACTCGTTTCCGGACCTGGCTAAAAAAAAGACCGACAAGCGCCTTCGCATCTGGAGCGCGGGATGTTCCACGGGGGAGGAACCGTACACCCTTGCGATCTGCGTGCTCGAAAACATGCACCTGTTCCAGGGATGGCAGGTCGAGATCATCGCGACCGACATCGCCCCCTCGGTGCTCGATTTCGCGCGCAAGGGCGAATACTCCGGGCGCAGGATCGAAAAGGTCCCGCCCGAGCTGCTGAAAAAATACTTTGTTCAGGACAAGCAGTATCCGGAAGTTTTCGCGATCAGCGAAAGCGCCAGGAAGCTCGTGACATTCTACTACCTCAACCTTTTCAAGAGCCAGTATCCCAAGGACATGGACGTGGTATTCTGCCGCAATGTTATGATTTATTTCGACCGCGAGCACCAGAGGCAGCTCGTTTCGGGATTTGCCAGGGCGCTCAACAAGACCGGATACCTGTACATCGGCCATTCAGAGACGCTTCATTCCATCTCCGAGGACTTCGTATACGTGAAGCTGCTGGACTCGCCGGTGTACGTTCCCAAGGAGCGCGCGCATGAATTTTAAACTCGTAAACGTGGGTATCGCGGACATGGGAGTCGCCGCCTCGCCCGACATACTCAGGACCATCCTGGGTTCGTGTGTGGGCATCTGCCTTCACGATCCGGGCACGGGTATCGCGGGCCTCTCCCACATCATGCTCCCCGAGCGCACCGAGTCCCACCTGAACGAAAAAAAATACGCCGACACGGCGATTCCCCATCTCGTCGAGCAGATGGAAAAAGCGGGCGCCCAAAGGGCCCGGCTGTCCGCGAAGCTGGTGGGCGGCGCCATGATGTTCAAGATATCGGAAAACAGCATGATGAGCGAAATTGGAAGGAACAACGTGAAAAAGGTTCGCGAGGTGCTCGGCGCGATGGGAATAAATGTCGTCGCGGAAGACGTGGGCGGCGACTACGGCCGCACGATCGACTTTTACGCCGAGGACGGGCGGTTGAAGATACGCTCGCTCGGCAGGCCCGAGAAAACACTGTGAGGCGCCCATGGAAAGCATGACCGGGTACGCTTTCGTGGAGCGCACCACTCCCCAGTTCTCCTTCTCGGTGGAAATACGAACGCTCAATTCCAAGTACCTGGAGATCGAGCTCAATCTCCCGCGCATACTCCGCAACGACGAAAGCGGGATGGAGGCGGTGCTCAAGAAGGGGTTTGGACGCGGAAAGATTCAGCTCACCATAGAAATATACGACTGGGTGGAGACGCGCGCCGTGTCGGTAGACCGGGAGCTGTTGAAGAAATACTACGGCGAGGTGACCCGCGCGCTGGGCGACCTGGGGATCAAGAGCCCGGTGAGCGTGGACGTCCTCCTGGGAATGGAAGGGGTCATCCACCGCGGAAAGTCGGTACTGCAGGAAAAAACCAGGGCCGAGGTCTACAAGTCCATGGACCAGGCGATCGTCAAGGCGCGCAAGATGCGCCGGAAGGAGGGGATCTCCACCGGAAAGGACGTGGGGCGCTCGCTCGCCCAGATCGCGCGCCGGGTGAAAACCATCGAAACCCACGCCGGTGACATGGCGCGGGGGCTATTCGAAAAGCTAAAAAAGAACATCGAGGCCATCGCCGGTGGAAAGATCGAAGACGCGCGCCTGTTCACCGAGGTCGCCATTCTCGCCGACAAGCACGACGTCAACGAGGAGATAGTCCGCCTGAAGGACCACATGGCGAAGTTCCACCAGGTCATGAAAGAGGACGACCAGGTGGGAAAAAAGATGGATTTCCTGGCGCAGGAGATGTTCCGCGAGATCAACACCATAGGCTCCAAGGCGAGCAACTCGGCGGTCGCCCATCTTGTGGTTGACATCAAGAACCATATTGACAAGATACGCGAGCAGTGCAGAAATATCGTGTAGGCGCGTGTGCGATGAAAACCACCCTGATAAACATCGGTTTTGGCAATGCCGTGGTGGCCGGGCGTGTGATCGGCGTGATCACACCGCAATCGGCATCCGGCAAGCGTATCCGTGAAGAGGCCAAGGACAACAAGATGCTGATCGACGCCACCCACGGACGCAAGACCAGGGCCATTATCATCATGGACAGCGGCCATATCGTGCTGTCCGCAATGCAGCCGGAAACCCTGTCGAACCGCCTGTCCAGTGATGCGGAATAACCTCCATTCGGTAATCGTGTCAGCTCCCTCCGGGGCCGGAAAGAGCTCCCTGATCCGGGCGCTTTTAAAGACCGAACAGGGCCTGGAGTTTTCCATATCGACCACCACCCGCCGCCCCCGCCCCACGGAGGTCGACGGGGTGCACTACTACTTCGTGTCGGACGAGGTGTTCGACGGGATGACCGCCCGCGATGAGTTCCTGGAATGGGCCCTGGTGCATCAAAACAGGTATGGGACCGCCAAAAAAGAGGTTGACAGGATACACTGCATGGGAAAAATCCCCATATTCGACGTGGACGTACAGGGCGCCCGCAGCCTCAAAGCATGCATTGAGGGCGGGGTGTTCATATTCGTGATACCCCCTTCACCCCTGATTTTGCAAAAGCGACTGCGCAACAGGCAAACGGAATCGGAGGAGGCGCTCAGGGTCCGCATTCGGAATATGGCGGTCGAGCTGCAGGAATACAGGAACTTTGACTATTTGATAGTCAACGATGATTTTGACCGCGCCGTGGCGGACTTCAAGTCGGTCCTCCGGGCCGAGCGGTGCAGAACGGGGCGGATGGAATCTTTTATCAGGGAGTGGGAGGACGCGTGTGATAATTCCTTTGGAAAAGCTGATAGCGTTTAACAGGAACCGATATATCTTTGCGCGTGCCACCATGGTGATGGTCGACAAAATCGGGAACATCCAGGAGTACCCCGAAGAAGACTTCAACTGGAAAGTGGTACCCAATATACTGAAGCTTGCCCTCGACGAGGACGTCAAGTTCAAGCTGGGCATGGAAGAATAATCCCGGGCGCCGGCGCGCCCGGCCGGGAGGATCGGTCACATTAAAGCTGTTGTGCTGGTAGGTCCGACCGCATCGGGGAAGACGGACCTGTCGCTCCGTATCGCGGGCGACGAGTTTGAGATCGTGTCGGCGGATTCCGTGCTGGTCTACCGGTACCTCGACATAGGCAGCGGCAAACCCACGGTGGATGAGCGCGCATCGATCGCCCACCATCTAATCGATATCGTGGATCCCGATCACCATTTTACGGCCGGCGATTTCTGCCGGGCGGCGAGGGAGGCCGCGGAGGGCATCGCGGGAAGGGGGAAGATTCCCCTTTTCGTGGGCGGCACGGGGCTGTACATCGACGCCCTTTTCCGGGGGCTTTCGGAGATACCCCGGGTTGATCCCCTGGTCAAGACCGGACTGGAGGGGGAGCTCGAGGTCAGGGGCCTCCAGGCACTGTACGAGGAGCTCCGCGAATCGGACCCCGTCTTCTCTTCCCGGGTCCACATGAACGATCGCCAGAGAATCCTCAGGGGCCTGGAGGTGTTCAGGGGAACCGGCGAGCCGCTCAGCGCATTTTTTGGAAAGGCCCGGGGGATCGATTCCGACGCGACCCTGTACCTGGGCCTGGCCCCGGAAAGGGAGGCGCTCAACCGCCGCATCGATGCGCGGGTGGACAGCATGATGGAGCGGGGATTCCTGGACGAGGTGCAGTCCCTGAGGGAAAGGGGCTACGGGCCGGGTTTGAAGTCCATGAAATCCATAGGATACGCCGAGCTTCACGCCCACCTGGACGGCCGTGAGGGTCTCGCCGAATCCGTCGCTGGAATAAAGCTGGAGACGCGGAGGTTTGCGAAGCGCCAGGTGACCTGGTTCAGAAGGAATCCAAAGGTGCAGTGGTTCACCCATATTAATCTTGCAAATATAAATAATTTGATACATAATTGGTTGGAAACGCACACATAAAGGGATGCTCTCCGGCTGCTCACGAATCTAACTAACGGGGAAGTACAGATGTTAAAACAGACAAAGAATTTACAGGACAATTATCTGAATGTGGCCCGCAAGGAAAAGGTGGAAATCACCATCTACCTCATGAACGGGGTGCCCATAAAGGGGAAAGTGGTGAGCTTCGATAATTTCACCATCCTGGTGGAAGTTGACAAGCGCCAGAACCTGATATACAAGCACGCGGTTTCCACTATCGTGCCCATAAAGCCGCTGCAGTATCGCGAAGAGGAAGGCTGATCCCCCGGGGCGCGCAATGAGAAGACCCTACGGCATCTGGGTAGTGCTCGTCCTGCTGGTCATCGCAGTCTACGCGTATTTTACGGCCGTGGTGAAGACCGGCCCGGACGAGTACGTCGTAGCCGAAAACCTCCAGAACGGCGAATGCACCCTGCACGCGCCGGGATATGCATTTGTAGCCCATGCGCTCATTCCGGGCCGGGTCTCCATGACCAGGTTTCCCCGCAGGGTCTCCCAGCTGGTCGAGATCAGGCTTCCCATACCGCCTCTGGACGAGCTCAAGAGCGAGTACTATTCGATCCGCATGCCCCTGAACCTGGCCATTGAGGTGGACCCTGAGCGCCTGCTGATCGAACCGGCACGGCTTATCAAGGAAAAAAACGCCCTGATCGTTCTGTGCAGGAAGGCGGTGGAAGGTTTCTTCCAGAAGGAGTTTTCCCCCTACATGGCGCCCAACTTCAACCGCGAGGGGCTAGTCGCCGCGCGGGAGGCGGTATTCAGGACGGTGCAGGAAAAGCTGACCGCCTATGCCGGAAGGATCGGCATCAGGGTCACGGCGATGGAGATCTCCGGCGCGGTAACCGTTCCGGAGCTCAAGGCCTATTACGAGGGACTGCAGTACCTGGACGAGCTCAGGGTGCTCGAAAAGAACAACAAGAAGGAACTGATCGCACTCAACGCGGGGCTTGAGCGCGAAAAGCTCGCGAGGAAGGAGCTCGTCGAAAAGCTCTCCGAGATCGCGCGCCTCATCAAGTCGAATCCGGATCTTTTGAAATATATTTATATTGACAGGCTGGGGGACAATGTGAAAGTGATCATTGCACCCGAAAAAAGCGGGATGCCGCTGGGTCTCGGCCTCGAGCAACCCCCGGAGAAGGAGCCCCGAAAAGGCGAAGTCGATAACCTGCGCTAGGCGCCGGGTGACTGGATATCTTATTTTTTAATCACAAAGGAGAGGGATATGCCCTGCGGTAGAAAGAAAAAGAGAAAGAAGATAGCGAACCATAAAAGGAAGAAAAGAAGAAGGCAGAACCGCCATAAGAAGAAGTAGTCGGGTGTATTCATAGTGAATGCTGCAGGGGAGATTGGCTGAACTACATAACGGCGGCCAATCTTCTTTGTTTATATGCCTTGCGAGCGATGCGATAGAGTGGACGGGAAATGTCGGCCAAGAAAGCAAAGAAAGGCGTGCGGCAGTCTGATTCCAAGGAAGCCGGGTGGAAGCGACGCCCCTCGGAGATTCGCGGCTACCAGATGGCGCATTTCATGAACACCGAGGCGGGCGATTACCTGAGGGTGGATTACAACCTCAAGGAGAAGCGCGTACGCATGTTCATCGAGGACGCGGATGAAGGAGGCAACCCCTACTTCGCCGTGGTGAGCAACGGGAAGGTCATCTCACAGAAGAACGTCACGAGCAACAGGGAGGCCAACGTCATCCCGCGCCTCCAGAAGAGGGCGGAGTATTTCAACTCGCTCCCCCACCGGGACGTGCGCAACATCGTGAAAACGGCCCTGGGCTCCGAGCAAAAGGAACCGGCGAAGGCGCCCGAGAAGGCCGACCCCCACCAGGAGCTCCTGGAAAGAACCAGGCGGCGCTATTTCAAGGACGAGGAAGGCGCCGTCGAGTACTCCGGGGAGCCCGGCGCACGGCGGCGCCCGGTGCGGGGCCTCCGCGAGCTTGCCGACGTGCTGGTTGGCGTCGCGGCATGCACGGGACTCTATTTCCTCACCAGGAACTTCGTAATCATAGGGATCACTGCCGGGGTGATCGGGATGGGAATCGGCGCCATCGATATCCTCGTACGCAGAAGGGACCCCTCGATTATCAAGACGCTGTTTTTCATGCTGGGGGGACTCGGTTCCTACATTTACGGCTATTATTACTTCTGACCCCGGGCCTGATTTTTTTTGTCCTCCCGAATTTATTCTTGAAATGTGCCGGAAACCCGGCTACGATGCTAGCACCTGATGATTATTCGCCGGAGGGCGTGTGACGATGGAAAAGACGGAAAAATCCACAACCTCCCTGCAGATTGTATGCTTCAAGATCGGCAAGGAGGAGTACGGCATCGATATACTCAAAGTTCAGGAAATCCTGAAGCTCCCCAAAGTCACGATGCTCCCCAAGTCCGCCGATCACATCCTGGGCGTCATTGACCTTCGCGGCAAGGTCATCCCCATAATCAACCTCAGCCGTCGCTTCCGCATCGAGGACAGCGGTTCGCGGGAGGACAAGCGCGCGATCGTGGTGGATATCCGCGGCAAAAAAGTGGGGCTCGCGATAGACTCGGTGAGCCATGTCGTCAAGGTGGAATCGAAGGACATTGAGCCCCCGCCCCCTGTCGTGAAGGGCATATCGGGCCGTTACATCGTGGGCATCGCCAAGCTGGAGGACGGTTTCGTGATTGTGCTGGACATCGAGCAGATTTTCACGATGGAGGAACTTTCAGTCTAAACCCCTCGCCGCACGGTATTTTCGCACCGCCTCGGCCATGATCTCCTTGAGCGCAGCGCCGGATTCTCCCGCGCACGTGAGGCAATCCTCGTACTCGGGCTGTATGTTGGCGAGCGTCCCCCTGTAATAACCCGTTTTTATCCGGATGCTTTTTCCCCTCACCTCGACCGAATCGAAGCTTCTCTCGAGCACCTCGCGCTCGACGGGGAACATGCGAATGCCAAGCGTCGTGGTTTCCCTGAAGAGCATTTCGCGCACCTGCCCGGCGAGCGTCGCATCAACGAGCACTGAAAGCAGGATCCCGGGGCGTCCCTTCTTCATGATCACCGGGCAGACGTAGGCGTCCCGCGCGCCCATCGAGAACGCGCGGGCGATGACGTGCGGGTATAGCTGGGGATTCATGTCGTCGATGGTGCACTCGAGCTGGAAAAGCCGGTTGGTGTCCTCGTTCGACTCTGCGAGAACGGCCCGCGTGTACGAGGGAAAGCCGTGCTCGCGAGTGCCGAAGCCGGTACCGGCGCCCAGCACCGTGAAGGCGGGCATGCCGCTCACCTGCGTCCCGAGCGTTACAAGGAGCGCCGCCGCGGTGGGTGTGGTCATTTCGCCCCTGCGGTCCGTTACGCGGGTGCGGAACCCGCGGCTGAGCTCCAGCACCGCGGGGACCGGTTCGGGGATCTCGCCGTGGCGCGTAACGACCGTGCCGGAGCCAAAGCAGAACTCGGTGAAAAGGATCCTTTGGGCGCCCATCATCCTAACCCCCAGGCAGAACGCCGCGATGTCGACGATGCTGTCGAGCGCTCCCACCTCGTGGAAATGCACGTGCTCGATGCCAGTGCCGTGGACCGAGGCCTCTGCGCGCGCGAGCGCCGTGAATACCTTCATGATGTCGGCGCGCACGTCGGGATCGAGCGCGCTCTTGTCGATGATGGCGCGGATGTCGCCCAGGTGCCTCTCGTGCGCCTCGTCGCGCGCCGTCACGCCGGCGAGCGTCCCCTGCAGGTGGTGCTTCACCACGCGGGAAGGATTGATCTCCCACCCGGGAAGCCCGAGCCCCTTGAGCGAGGACACGAGCCGGTGGGCGTCGAGCCCCAGGTCGAGGAGGGAGCCCAGGAGCATGTCCCCGGACGAGCCCATCTGGATGTCGAAGATGAGCGTTTTCATTTTCCGGCCTCAGCGATCCGTGCGGCGGTCCTGAGAATCTTGAACGCGAGGAAGGCGGCGCCAAAGCCGTTGTCAATGTTCATCACGGCGACGCCGGGTACGCAGGAATTGAGCATGCCCAGGAGAGGAGCGAGTCCCTGGAATGACGCGCCGTATCCAACGGAGGTGGGAACCGCGATCACGGGCGACTGAACGAGCCCCGCGACGACCGAGGCGAGCGCGCCCTCCATTCCCGCCACGACGATGACAACCGACGCGGTCTCCAGCTGCTCACGGTAATGCATGAGGCGGTGGATACCCGCCACGCCAATGTCACCCTGGGTGGCGACGTCAAGCCCCAGCATGCGCCCGGTCTGCGCCGCTTCGCCCGCGACGGGGAGGTCGGAGGTGCCCGCGGTGACGATGAGGAGCTTCCCGGGCAGTGCCTCCGGCTCGCGCGCGCGCAGGGTGACGGTGCGGGAGAGCTCGTCGTACGCGGCGGCGGGAAGTACCGACTGGATCGCCTCGCTCGTTTCACGGTCGGCCCTGGTCGCAAGGAGGCTTGCGCCCCGTTCGACGATCTTCTGCGCGATCGCTGCGGACTGGGCCGGCGTCTTTCCCTGGCAGAAGATAACCTCGGGAAAGCCCCATCGGAGCTCCCTGTGGTGGTCGATCCTCGCGAAGGAGATGTCCTCGAAGGGCAGGGAGGAGAGACGCGACACGAGCTCGCGCTCCTCCAATTCACCCCGCTTGAAGCGGCCAAGAAGTTCCCTGAGAAGCGCTTCGTTCATGGGTATCAGTACGCCGCGATGAGAATGGTCTCGATCTCGTCGCGGGAGAGGGGCCGGGGGGCGTTCTCCAGGAACGGGTAGTTGAGGGCGATTTCGGCGATGCGCGAGAATTCGGTCTTGGGAATCTCGAAACTGGAAAGGCGCTGGGGAATGTCGGAATCGATTTCGAGCTTGCGCACGCCCTCCACCGCCTTGATCGCCGCCTCGATGACGGTGATATCGCGCACGTCCTCGTCCATCACCTTGGACATCTGCACGTACTTGCCGGGCGACGAGGTGAGGTTGTACTCCATTACGTGCGGAAGGAGCAGCGACATGGACTGGGGTACGCTTACCCCCGTCCGGGACGAGAGCGCGAGCGCGATCGCCATGCTCACCGAAAGGTTGCAGACGGTAAAGGCGATGCCCGACATGACGGACGCCATCGCGAGGTGCGCGCGCGCGGTGATGTTTCCCGGCTCCCGGTACGCCAGGGGCAGGAACTTGAACGTCAGGTCGATCGCCTTGAGCGCGTAGGTGTTTACCATCTGGTTGTTGGTCTTGGAGATGACGGATTCCGTCGCAAGGGAAAGGGCCGAGATGCTTCCATACGCCGTTGACTCGTCGTCAATCACCGTCGCGAAGGCCGGGTCAATCACGGTCGCGCGCGGGTACAGGTAGCGGTGCGCGTACACCTGCTTGAACTGGTGCTTGATCTCGTTGATGAAGAGCTGAGGCAGGATTTCGAAGCCGAATATGGGATGCGTCGGAATGGTGACCAGGGGAAGGGGCTGGTTCACCTGGGGGTTCTCGAAGAGATCGTCGCAGAAAAGGTAATTGCTGGACAGGATGGAGACCGCCTTGGCGACATTGATCGATTCGATCCCCCCGAACCCCACGATCACGTCGCAGTGGGATTTCTTGGCGAAGTAGGTGGCCGAATCGACGTACTCGGTGTTGGGGATGTCAACCAGGTCGTCGTACACGATGAAGGCGATGTCGGACCCGTGGAGGCTGTGCGCGACCCTGTCGAGCGCATCCGAGAACTTCTGGAGATCGCGCGGCGTGGTGATTATGAGCGCGCGCGATCCGATGCCGCCTATGATGCCTCCCAGCTCGGATACCACGTCCTGCTTTAAGTACACCTCCGTGGGGATGTAGAAATCCGGTATGGTGACTGATTTTATCGCGGTAGCCATGTCTTACAGGGATAAAAAAAGCGGATTTTTCCTCCGCTTTTTATTCTTTATGATGTACCTGTCGTCCGTTATTTGCGGAGCAGATAGGTCGCGATCCTGTCGGCTACCATCTGGAGAACCTGGTCGTCGTTGAACTTGTCGTAGGTGCCGTCCTGGATGCGCGCCTTGATCTCCCGTACCTTCTCCTGACGGATGTCGGGGGTGTCCTTGACTACCTGGGCATACCTGGAGAATTCGGCCGCCTTCTTGCCTTCCGAAGAGATCTCCACCTGGTCGGTTTTCCCCGTTTCGCGGCTCCTGGGGGTCGCTTTGGCGCCCTTGGGCTCGACGATATTGTTTATATTGCCAATTTTATCAATAACCATGGCCGTTTCCCTCTTATTCTATCTGTTACTATTATCGGCGCGATTTGTCAAATCTTTAATGAATAATGAACCCCCCGGACAATTCATCAATAAATATACTGTCCCGGGGCGTACGAGGCAAGGGGGGCCGATGATTTAATCCCGATCGTCCCATGGCTCTTCCGGGATTTCGTCCGACGGTCGGTTCCAGACCGCAACCGTGAATTCGCCCCTGGCGGTGAGACTTTCAAGGCCTGTCATCACCTCCCGGGAGGTCCCGGTGATGATTTCCTCGTGCAGCTTGGTCATCTCCCTGCCGATCGCGACCATGGACGAGGGAAAGACCGAGTGGACCAGCGACAGGAGGCGCTTGATCCGGTAGGGTGACTCGTACATGACTATGACCGCTTCGAATTCCCGGTACCGCTCGAGCTCCCGGCGCATCCGGCCCTCACGCTTGCTCAGGAAACCGGTGAAAACGACGGTCTTCCCGGCGAACCCCGCCACCGAGAGGAGCGCCGCGAGCGCCGAGGGCCCGGGGACCGGCACCACGGGAATGCCCGCCGCTCTGGCATGCTCCACGAGACGCGCGCCGGGGTCCGAAATCCCGGGAGTGCCCGAATCCGTGAGGTAGGCGATAGAGGTGCCGCCCTGCAGCTCGTCCAGCGCCTCCTGGATCCGGGCGTCCGACGAGTGCGCGTGGAGCGATCGGGCGTGCAGGGAGATGCCGTAATGGTCAAGGAGCTTCCTGGTCTGGCGGGTGTCCTCGCAGTAGACGCGCCCCGCACTCTCCCTGAGAACACGGAGGGCCCTCAGGGTAATGTCTTCCAGGTTGCCGATGGGGGATGCGATGATGTAGAGGGTCCCGTTGCTCATTCCATGTCCTCCGGCTCGATGTGGGGTATGCCCGTCGCGCCCCCCTCCTCGTCATGGGACTCGGGGAGCTCGGCGAGCGAATCGACGAGTGCGATGATTTCCTCGTATGTATGCTGGTGGACGAACGCGTCCCTGAACCGGGACGCGTTGCGGACCCCGTGCACGTAGCGGACCAGGTGCTTGCGCATGAGGACGAGGCCGTAGGGGCCGAAGTCCTCCACCATGAGATCGATATGCTCCCTTATGACGGCGGCCCGTTCGCGCATTGACGGGACATGGGTGCCAAACACCCAGGGATTGCCAATCGCCCCCCTGCCCACCATGACCGCCGCGCAGCCCGATTCCCCGAGTCGCTGGAGCGCCTGGTCGTGGCTGTGGATGTCGCCGTTCCCGATCACCGGGATGCGGGCGCGCTCACGTACCTCCGTGATCGCGTCCCAGTCCGCGCTTCCGGTATAGCGCTGCGCGCGCGTCCTGCCGTGGACGGTGATGAACGAAACGCCGGAATCCTCGAGGACGCGCAGGGTTTCCAGGTGGTTCCTTGATGTGTCGTCCCAGCCAAGGCGTATCTTCGCGGAGACGGGGAGCTTCACGCGCTTCACCACCGCCGAAGCGATGGCGCCGAGCAGATCCAGGTCTTTCAGGAGCGCCGCCCCCGAGCCGCTGTGGCACACCTTGGGCGCGCAGCAGCCCACGTTGATGTCGATGAGGTCCGGGCCCAGGTCCTCCACGCGCGCCGCCGCCTCGGCCATGCGCGCTGCGTCCTTGCCGAAGATCTGTATGCCAAGCGGGCGCTCGTCCTTGTGGAAGCGCATGAGGTCGTACGTCTTGCGGTTCCCCCGGGCGATGCCTTCCGCGCTGATGAGCTCGGTGAAGGTGAGCGCGGCCCCGAACCGGCGCACGAGCCTCCTGAAAGGGGAATCGGTGAAGCCGGCGAGGGGCGCCATCCCTAGGGGGCCCTCGATGAGAAGGGGGCCGAGGGCGATCATGATGCAGGCCCGCGCGTGCGAATTCCTGTCCCGGTGAGGGCGTTCCGGCAGACCTGGCAGCGCGATCGGGTGCGCGTTGTCCTGATCAAGGTTCCTCCGTTGAGAATGTAGATGCGCATGAGCCTCAATGAGCATCATCTTCGCGCATCGTTCACGCAATGATTTTTTTAGGCGGGGCCGATTATTGTGGCGCCGGCCGGACGGATGCGCATCGAACCGGGCGGGCTGGCCCTTTGGCGGCGACGCGCGAATTTTATTCTTGCCCGCGCGGATGGTACCGACTATGATACGTCAATCGGTTCCCCACGATCCAAACATTAACAAGGAGATATGCGATGAAACGAATCATCGGTATCGCGGCCGCCGTGCTGCTGGCCTGCACCGTCCCGCTCGCCGCGGCGGAAAAGACGGTCACGATTCTTCATACGAACGACATGCATTCGCACCTGATGGGATTTGCGCCGGAGCTGGATTACACGGCGGACAAGGTCGGTGACGACGCAACGATAGGCGCTTATGCGAGGCTCGCCACCGCGATCGCGGGGGAAAGGAAGGCCCGCACGAACCCGGTGCTCCTCCTGGACTCGGGCGATTTCACGATGGGCTCGCTCTTCCACATGCTCGTGCGCGAGGAGGCGTTCGAGCTGCGCATCATGAAGGCGATGGGTTACGACCTGGTGACCCTTGGCAACCACGAGTTCGACCTCATGCCCAAAGGACTCGCGCGCATCCTGAGCTCGGGCGCGGCGAAGGGAATGCCCGAGGTCGTGTTCTCGAGCGCGATCTTCAGCGCGGAGAGCGACAAGGACGACACGCTGGAGGCTGCGTTCAGGAAGTACGTGAAGCCGTACGCGGTGAAGACGATAGACGGGATCAAGGTCGGGTTCTTTGGCGTGATCGGCGACATCGCGATCGGCGACTCGCCCTTCGCCTCTCCCGTTAAGTTCAGGAAAAAATTCGAGGCGGCCGGCGAGATGGTAAAGATCCTGCGAGAGCAGGAAAAGGTCGACATGGTCGTCTGCATCTCGCACAGCGGGGTGTACCTGGGGAGCGAATCCGAGGACGAGGCGCTCGCGAAGAAGGTCCCGGGGATCGACGTGATCGTGAGCGGCCACACTCATACCCGGCTGGAAAAGCCCCTCGTGGTGAACGGCGTGATCATCGTGCAGGCGCACGATTACGCGCGCGCCCTGGGCGTGCTCGACATCGCGTGGGAAAACGGGAAGGCGCGCGTGAAGAGCTACAGGCTCGTCGACATCAACGATTCCATCGCCTCCGACATGAACATCCAGCGGATGGTGGACGGCTTCATCGGGCAGATCGACCAGGCGGTGCTGGCGCAGTACAACCTCGCGTACTGGAAGGTCATCGCGAAGACCGATTTTGACCTCAAGCTCGTGGAAGACGAATCGACCATAGGCAACCTCATCACGGATTCAATACGCTGGTACGTGGACAAGTACGATTCCGACCCTGCCGACCCGGTCACGAAGGTGGCGGTCGCGGTGGAGTCCAACGGCGTCATACGCGACCACCTGCTCAAGGGAAAAACCGGGAAGGTATGCGTCGCCGACGTTTTCCGCACCATCCCGCTGGGAATAGGAATGGACGACAGCACGATGGCATACCCGCTCGTCACCATCTACGTGTACGCCTCCGAGATCAAGAAGGCGCTCGAGGTGCTCACGAGCATCTATCCCATGAAGGGGGACTCGTACTTCCTGCAGTTTTCCGGGCTCAAGTTCACGTATAACCCTCGCCGCGTGCTCTTTGACCGCGTGACCGGCATCTGGCTGGGGAGCGAAGAGGAGGGCTACAAGGAGCTCGACTATTCGGGCGGGAACACGCAGCTTTACCGCATCGCGGCCAATATATACGACACCACCTTCCTCAAGGTTGTGGGCGACTACACCTTCCACTTCCTGGACATAGTCCCCAAGGACCGGAAGGGGAACCCCATCGCGAGCCTCGTTGATTTCCGCGTTGATGCGGACAAGGCGAAGCCCGGTATCCAGGAGCTCAAGGAGTGGGTGGGCGTGATGGAATTCATCCGCAGCTTCCCCGACACCGACAAGGACGGGCTTCCCAACATACCGGAAAAGTACCGCGCCAAGCAAGGGCGTATCCTCAAGCAGCCAAGCTGGAACCCGGTATCGCTCCTCTCGAATGGCACCAAACTCACCTGGATCGCGTTCGCGGTCTTCATCGTGCTCGTCGCGTGCGCGGCGCTCGTCGCGAGGGTGCTCGTAAAAAAATTCAGGAAGCGGGAAATCAGTTAATATTCCGGCGCCCCCGCGCGTAGAAGGTTCGGGAGGCGCGCGAAACACTACCGTATCGCTGCAGGGCGGCGGTCCTCTCGAAGAGGTCGCCGCTTTTTATTTCCGGCACGGGCCGGGCTGGACCAGGGAGGTCGCATGCTTGCACAGGCAGTCTCGTTCGCGCTCCAGGGAATAGATGCGCACGTGGTGGAGATCGAGGTGGACATAGTGAAGGGCCTGCCCAACTTCACCATCGTGGGCCTTCCGGATTCCACCATACGGGAGGCAAGGGAGCGCATACGTTCGGCCGTGGAGAACACGGGCCACGAGTTCCCGCCGCGCAATTACGTGGTGAACCTCGCGCCGGCCGGCTTTCGCAAGCAGGGCTCCAACTTCGATCTGCCCATCGCCATGGCCATATTGAGGTCCACGGAGCAACTGGACTGCGAGCTGCGCGGCATTCCCATGGTGGGGGAGCTCGCGCTTGACGGGCGCGTGAAGCCGGTCAGGGGGACCATCTCGATGGCAATACGGCTCATGCAGGCGGGGTTCGACCGGATCATCGTGCCTTATGAAAACAGGAACGAGGCCGCGGCCATAGAGGGCATCACGGTATACCCGGTATCCTCCATAGCGGAGGCGATCGGGGTGTATCGCGGCGCGGGCGTCCCCTACAGGAACGAATCGGCGGCTGCGCGGTCCCCGTCGTACCGGTATGACTTTGGCGAGGTGCGCGGGCAGGAGACGGCCAAGCGCGCGATCGAGATCGCGGCCGCGGGCCATCACAACATCCTCCTGTACGGGCCGCCCGGCTCGGGAAAGACCATGCTCGCGCGGCGCATTCCATCGATCCTGCCGCCCATCACGCGGGAACAGGCCATTGGCAGCACCATGATCCATTCGCTGGGGGGAATGCTGGGTCCGGGGGAGGGGCTCGTCTCCGCGCCCCCGTTCCGCTCCCCGCACCATACGAGCTCGGACGCGGCGCTTGTGGGCGGGGGGAAAATACCCTCCGTGGGGGAGGTCTCCCTTGCGCACAACGGGATTCTGTTCCTGGACGAGTTCGTGGAGTTCAGGAACAACGTGATCCAGGCGCTGCGCCAGCCGCTCGAGGACTGCGAGATCACGATCGCCCGCGCGAGCGGGTCCGTGACCTTCCCGGCCGACTTCATGCTGGTGGCGTCGAGCAATCCCTGCCAGTGCCAGGTTAGACCCGAAACGCCAACCATCCAATTCCGACAATTCCCCAATTCCGTCAGTTTCCAATACCCCTAACGACCCCAAGGCGACCCCCTCGACCTCTGGCAACTCTCAAACCGTATCCACGACCGCAAAGAACCTGAAAGCCAAGAAGACCCAAACAACCCATGAGGATTCCAAACCCTCCAACCCTCCCGTGGACTCCAACACTTCCATTCCTCCAACAATCCAAAACACCAAACCACGGCAAAAATCTAAATCTGCCTTCGCCGCGAAGCACCCCGAAGTGAACCAGCAATACTTCAGGGATTTCGCCCGCGCCCTCCTGCTTTCGCTGTATCCGAAGCAGTGTCCCAAGTGTGGCCAGAGTGAGTTCAAGGCCATCTCCACGAGGGAGACCGCCCTGCGTTGTGCGAATCCGAAGTGTAAGGCTCATTCGAGTTTGACGAGTATGACTCCGGCGCATAGCCTACGAATACCTCTGTGGGCATTCGGGTGGATGTTCCACGAGGCCGTGCAGCTTCACCCGCAGCCACTCACGACCTCCCACATTTGCAGGAAGCTCGACGTGGGCAGGAACACTGGAACCCTCTTGAAACGCAGGATTCAGGTTCTCTGTTCGGATTTGATTCCCGTCGTCCGCGAACTCATGAAAGACGCGATAAATGCTGATTTTTCCGAGGATTTTGAGCTTCCCGACAAGTCTGTGGACATTTCCGAGATGATGAAAGGCAAAGCTGTGCTTCAGGGAGACGTTCTCGCGTTGTACAACGTCACAAGGAAGAGTAATAATTATCGCACTCGGTATCGAGCAAATGGTTCTGTCGCCAGCGTCTATCTCAATGACAAAACCGCAGAGGAGCGCGGCTTCTGCCAAATTGGGACACTCGTATTGACTCAAGCCATGAGGAAGGGGCCAGTGCTTTTCACAAGCATCAGAGATGAAAGACAGGAGACTGTTGAACCCCACTACGAATGGTTGCCGCCGCAGACCGTGCTTTGGCATGACCAAAGTTTTCCATTCCTCGAACGTGGACTCTTCAGAAACACTCGGTATGTAAATCACTCGTTGAGGGCGAAAAACCAGAAGCGCAATGTTTGGGGAAAGGATAGATTTTCCCACCTCGGAACGAACAATAATTGTGCCGAAGGACAGCAAGGCAGCTTGAAAGTCTGCATGAGAAACTATCGTTATGTGCGACCCGAGAAGGGGCAATTGTATTTGAATGAATACAGTCTCCTCAAAGCAATCCGCGTCTATGGTTTGGAACGTATTGTTCAGAAAGCTGCGGAGATGCGTGCTGCGGGCTGGAAGATTGGGGCTGTGGAAAATGGGGGTGAATTGGCGCAAGTGGTCGAAGGGC
>CALMJO010000261.1 GCA_937864375.1 uncultured Spirochaetota bacterium | reverse complement strand
AACATAATGAGGGCCGCGGCCATGCCCGCCGGCATGAGGGTGGGAAGCGCGTGCGTCCCGGTGAGGCCCGCCAGGTCGCTGAATTCACAGGCCGCCAGCGTGAGCACCGACCTCTTGAGACCCCAGGGCCCCTCGACGGTCTTCTTGCGCGCGTTGGAAAACGTCAGGTAGAGCGCGATCATGAGCGCCGCCACGGTGGAGAGGTGCGCGAGCAGGATTGAAATTCCGCCGGCGCGGAACAGGGGGAAGGATACGTATGCGGCGGCGTCGGTGAGGGGCCCGCGCCCGGTCAGAGCTTGGTACAGGGTGACGGTGAAAATCGATGCCGCCAGGAAAGAAAACACGACGGCAGAGCCCGCGAGGGCCGCCCGTGGACGGTCCTGGACCTGGTATGCGATGAACGAGACAAGCGGCACCAGGCTCATGACGACGGCGGCGTCGCGAAACTGGTCCATGACCGGGGCCGGGGCGTTTCCGGTGGTTACGAGCGCGAACGAGCGGGTGAGCAGGGCCGCGCCGGCGAGCAGGCCGAACCACGCAAGCGGCAGGAGAGCCGCAAGCTGCCGGTTCTTCCGGTACATCATAAACGCATAGCAGGCTATATAGGCGCATAGGCCGACGGCAGAAACGAGAAGGGTGGCTGCAATACCGGGGTTCATATGCATCTCTACAGGGCGACAAACGATATCGTGCGTTCAAGCGTGAGCATTAAAAAGGATATACCACGTTCCTGCCGGGATTGCAATCATTAATGCGGTGGGGGCCGCACAAAAAAGAGGGAGCCGTTCGCCCCGGCTCCCCCCGCGAGTCGTTATATTCTCGTAACCTTACTTTATGGGAATGAAACCCGCCTCCGCAACGAGCTTCTGCCCTTCGTCGCCGAGCAGGTAGTCGACGAAACCCTTGGTCGCATCGCTCATCTTCGCTTCGTTAACATACATGAACAGTTTCCTGGAGATCGGGTATTTCCCCGACTTCCCATGGTCGATCGTGGGCTCAACATCGTTGACCAGGAGACCCTTGACATTGGAATCCTTCTTCAAGTACCCGAACCCTATGTAACCGATGGCCTTGGGATTCCCCGCCACGGTGGTTACTATGGCGCCGTTCGAGGCCTGCGTGAGCGCGTCCTTCTTCACGTCGGTCTTCTTCATCACGTCTTCGTGCCAGTATTCATAGGTGCCCGAGCTCGTGTCCCTTGATACGACAATAATGGGTTCGTCGGCGCCGCCCAGCTGCTTCCAGCTGGTGATGTTTCCTTCATAGATGCCCTTGAGCTGGTCCTTGGTCAGCTTGGTGATGGGGTTCGAGGGGTGCACGATGGGAACGATCATGTCGTATGCCACGGCGATCTCCCTTATTTTCAGGCTGGCCTTTTCGGCGCTCTCCTTCTCTTCCTTCTTCATCGCCCGGGAAGAGTTCGCGATATCGCAGGCGCCGTCCAGGAGCGCCTTTATCCCGTTCCCGGAGCCGCTTCCTTCCACGCTGATGGCCACATCCTTTTTCACTTTCTTGTACGATTCAATCGCCTTCAGGGTCACGGGCAGCACGGTCGTTGAACCCTTGATGACGACCTTGGTCTTGGGACTCGAATCGCCGCATGCGAAGAAGAAGCCGAGCGTGAGCGCAACCAGCGCAACAAGCACTGTTCTGCTGAAAAATTTCACTGACATGGTGTAGTATTCCTCCTGTAATGAGTGGTTATTCATGTTCTGTATGAAAGAGTACCGGCGCCATTAAGAGGGTATGATATTTTTATAAAGAAAATATTAAAATGTCCATGAAACGCCGGTTCCCGACTTTGCCTGGCTCGCCGGAAGCGCCCGTTTTTGAAGGAAAAATTGAGTTGCCATCGGGCGTTGGATTGTTTATGTTAACTGTGCGTGCAGCCAGGCGTAAAAACAGTTGTAACCGCACGCATTCCTGGGTCACGTAACCGAGTGCGGAGGTATGGAGGATCGCGCGCCGTGCGAGGCGGCGAATCCGCGGAATCCCTGCGCTGATCTTCTTTAAAATGATGGAGGACCAATGAAAAGACTCGCTGCCGTCGTCATAGTGATGGTCGCCGCGGCCGTGCTTTCGGGATGCGGCTACAACCAGATGCAGAAAAACGAGGAGGCGGTGTTCGCCGCGTGGGGAGACGTGGAGGCCGCATACCAGAGGCGCGCCGACCTCATTCCCAACCTGGTCGAAGTGGTGAAGGGATACGCCAAGCACGAGGGCGAAACGCTCAAGGCCGTCACCGAGGCGCGCGCGCGCGTCGGTTCCATCCAGGCCTCGCCCCAGCTCGTGAACGATCCGGCCGCCTTCGCGAAATTCAACCAGGCGCAGGGAGAGCTCTCCGGCGCCCTCTCGAGGCTCATGGTGGTCGTCGAAAAATACCCCGACCTCAAGGCCAACCAGAACTTCAGGGATCTGCAGAACCAGCTGGAAGGTACGGAGAACAGGATCAACGTCGCGCGGGTGCGCTACAACAAATCGGTGCAGGATTTCAATGTGAGCATACGGACCTTTCCCAACAGCGTGACAAATTCGCTCATGCTGCACCTTGAGCGCAAGGAGCCCTTCAAGGCGGACGAGGGTGCGAAGACCGCTCCCAAGGTGCAGTTCTAGGAAGCGGCCGGAAACGCATGAGATACCACATACTCGCACTCGTCCTCTGCGCGCTGGCGCTACCCGCGGCCGCAACGGCCCTGGATGTGCCCCCTCTCAAGGCGCGGGTGAACGATTACGCGGGCATGCTCTCACCGCAGGCCGCACAGGCGCTCGAATCGGAGCTCGCCGCCCTTGAACGCACCGATTCCACACAGGTGGCGTTGCTCACCATAAAGTCGCTTGAAGGCGAAGTCCTCGAGCTGTCTCTTATACACATCTCCGAGCCCACGAGACCGTACTAG
>CALMJO010000260.1 GCA_937864375.1 uncultured Spirochaetota bacterium | reverse complement strand
GAGCCCGTCCACGAGCGCGAAGTCGGGACGCATGAACCGGTAGATGTCCGCGAATTTCCGGTGCAGGCGGTAGTTGTGGTCGGCGCTGCGGTCCGCCTGGTGGACGAGGCCGTACTGGTTCTTTATGGAGAGGGTCACCTGGGACATGGAGTGGGTCTTGAGCTTGGGAACGGAGAGATACAGGTTCTCGTCGCGCCGCTCGACGAGCCGCTCGTGGACGAAGCGCGAGATGTTCACGAACTCCTCGACCCCTTCGAGGAAGACAGGCACGCCGTCGGTCTCGTCCAGGCACACGGGGACCGCTCCCGTCTCGCGGCAGACACGCTCGATGCCGGTCGCGCGGAAGACCAGGCGCGTGAAATTGCCCTGCGTGCAGTTCTCGATCACATACACCTCGCTGCAGCCCGCGGCCTTCAGCCGGAGGATGACCGCGCGAAGGACCTTCGGGTCGGTGAAGCAGTACGGCTTGAGGTCGACGGCGTTCACCTTGACGCAGGCAGCGCGCCTCCCGGCCAGAAGCGCCCCGGCGCCCCCGAACGGGGAGAGGACCTCCTCCACGGCGGCGTCGAGCCCCTTCCCTGTGTCGGCGAGGACGACGGTGGGCCTGGCTGGTTTGCGTATGTGGGGCTTCGTGCTCATGAGGACCTCCCTGGCTGAGCTTCAAGTTTCATTAAGCATCACACGGGTGCCGAATAATTCAAATGAATTTTTAACGGCCCGTAAGCGATTCGGCCCCCTCCCCCCGACCGGATGATGCATTTTTTCGTCTGATAAGTACATATTCCCAGAATTATGCTTGCACAATGGAAGTTTGGCCCCATAGTGTGAGGCCTTGTGACTGACTGACCATTTCGTGCGGGAGACGCCATGCGCCGGTACAAGATACTCTACTATCCCTACCAGCTCTACAAGTTCTTCGCCTACATTCCCCTGCTCGTGCTCTCGACGACGTTCTGCGGCATCGTCGCGACCCTGCTCGCGATTCTGGTGGGCCCCCGGAGCGGGAGCTTCATGGGGATAGTCTGGTCCCGCTTCAACTGCTGGGTGACCCCCATGCTCGTGAGGGTGCGGGGAAGGGAGAACATGGACCGGAACCAGTCCTACATCCTCGCCGTCAACCACCAGAGCCAGTTCGACATCTTCGTAATGTACGGCTACTTCCCCCAGGACTTCCGCTGGGTCATGAAGGCGGAGCTTCGCAAGATCCCCTTCCTGGGCTATTCCTGCTACAAGATCGGGCACATCTTCATCGACCGGAAAAACACGCAGGCCGCGGTCGAGCAGATAAACGCCGCGAAGAAGCGCATCACTCCCGGCACGAGCGTCATCTTCTTCCCCGAGGGGACGCGCTCCTACTCCGGCGAGCTGGGCGAGTTCAAGAAGGGCGCGTTCAAGTTCGCGATGGACACGGGGCTCCCGGTCCTTCCCGTAACGATCATCGGGACGCGCACGGTCCTTCCCAACAACTCGATGGACCTCTTCCCCGGAAAGGCGACCATGGTCATACACAAGCCCATCGAGACGAAGGGCTACACCGACGAGACCATCCAGGAGCTCATGGACCGCACGAAGGCGTCCATCCAGAAGGGGCTCGACGAGTACTGGAAGAAATAACAGCGACGGAAAGGGAGATTGAAGAGATAAAGGATTAACGGCGATTGAGGAGATAAAAATTGGGATGGCCGGGCTGTGCATCAAAGCGTTCGGCCGTTCAAGAATCCAATCCTTCATCTCCATCATCTCTCCCCATCGCCCCATCGCCCCATCTCCCTTTCTTACACACCTTTTAATAAGTATTTTTTCGCTGCGAGCTTTTTAGGAAATAAAACTCGCCCCGCCGCTTGCCTGCGCGCCAAATCCTACCTATCTTGATCCATTCCCGGGACAAGGCTTCCCGCGAAGCGGCGGCCCAGGAGCAGATTTAATTCTGAAACCAGGACGAAAGCGAGAATATAATGAAGAAACCATTATTATTTATCACAACCATCATGCTGGCAGGCCTCGCCTGCGCCTCCACCGACATCGCCGTCGACAGGAAGCAGATTGCCTCGATCAGGTCCGTCGCGGTGCTGCCGTTCACCGCAGAACCGGGCATCCCCGCCGACGCGGTCAAGGAGGCCGAAGCCGCCATGAAGAGCGCCGTGATCGCGGCGGGATTCCGGCTCGTCGAGCGCGAGAACATGGG
>CALMJO010000259.1 GCA_937864375.1 uncultured Spirochaetota bacterium | reverse complement strand
GATCTAGTACGGTCTCGTGGGCTCGGAGATGTGTATAAGAGACAGGTTAATATCTTCAAATTATTGAATTTACGATTGCCGGCGGTATTTTTCACCATGAAGCTGGGCTCCATCGTCAAGACCGCACTCTTCTTCATTCCGGACGTCGCCGTCCTTGTCTACCTGTATTTGCTCTTCAAGGTGAAAAATCCCTCCCCGGACGGGCTCCCCCTCCTGGTCATTGCGCCCGTGATCGCGCTTTTCGCTGTACAGGCCTTCCTCGTTTATTTCTTCAGCGCGCATTACTATTTCAACCGGCTGAAGCTCATAGGCGAAATGATACGTGAATTCAAGAAGGGACGCTTCTTCACGGGAGTGAAAAGGATGTCCGGCCGCGACGAGCTCGCGCTGTTCTTCAACGAGCTCACCGTGCTCGGGAAGCACATGGACGACATCGTCACCTCGCAGAAGAACGAGATCGAGCAGCTTCGCGAGATGTACAATAACGTGGTCCTTTCAATAAGCTCCTATTTCCTGGTGCTCGGCGAGAAAAACGAGATCGTGTTCGCGAACGAGTCCTTCTGCAAGAAGTTCCAGTACGACCGCGAGGAGATCTACGGCAAGAGGGTCGAGGACGTGTTCGTGTTCCTTACCGGAAGGATCATGGAGGCGCTCTTGGGCGTAAAGAAGGAGGGAGAGACCGCGATCTTGGAGAGGACGCACCTCCTCTCGCGCAACCGGATCAGCGTCATCGCCGACATCAAGTTCTCGCGGATCGACCAGCGGGGGGCGAGCCAGGTGATCATGGTGATCGACGACATCACGAGCAAGTGCCGCAAGGACTACCAGATCAGCCTCATAAGCCAGATCTCGGAATCGATCCAGCGCGACTCGGAGATCGACACGGTGCTCTACACCATACTCACCGGGGTGACCTCTGGATCGGGCCTGGGTTTCAACAGGGCCATGCTCTTCCTCGTGGACGGGGCTTCTCAGGCGCTTTCCGGCAAGATGGCGGTGGGGCCGGATTCGCTGGACGAGGCGATCGAGATCTGGAGCAATCTTCCCCCGGGCAAGCTCAACGTCATGGCGCAGATCAAGGACCAGGGTAAAACCATCCGCAAGGGCATGCAGCTCCTGGGCAGGGTGCTTTCGGCCCATTTCCCCCTTGACGAGGGGAACCTCCTGGTGAGCGCGATGCAGGGAGTGGAGAACATCCACGTGTTCGACGCGGGGCGCGACGAGCGTGTGAGCGAGGAGCTGCGCGCGTTCATCGACGTGAACGAGTTCGTGATCGTGCCGCTCATGGCCGGGAACAAGCCCATCGGCGTCATCGTGGCCGACAACAAGTTCAACCAGATGCCCATCGGCAACGACAGCATCGAGCTCCTGTCGATCTTCGCCTTCCAGGCCTCGCTCTCGATCGAGAGCTACAACAACCTGTCCCTGCTCAAGAAGGAGATGCAGAAGCTCACCGACCGCCAGGAGGCCATAGTCGAATCGGAAAAGCTCGCGGCCGTGGGGCGCATCGCCTCCCACATCGCGCACGAGATACGGAACCCATTAGTGACGGTGGGGGGATACGCGCGCCGCGTGGAGCAGCTTTCCCGGGTCGGGGCGAAAAAAGAGGAGATGATCCACAGTGCCGCCGAGGTCATCCTCAAGGAGTCGGAGCGGTTGGAGAAGGTGCTTTCGAACGTGATGGATTTCACCCGGCCCGCGCCGTACATCAGGGAATTCAACAGCGTGAACGACGTGATCAAGGACACGGTGGACCTGCTGCGCAACCTCTTCCAGGAGCGCCGGATCGAGATACGCCTGAATCTCATGGACGACATCCCCCTCGTGAAGTCGGACTTCAACCAGATGAAGCAGGTGCTCCTGAACCTGGTGCAGAACGCCATGGACCTCACGCCTCAGGGCGGGAGGATCGAGATCGCCACCTGCGTGGAGGACACGCACGTCAGGATCGCGGTCCGCGACTCGGGCCCCGGGATCAAGCCCGACGACATGGAGCGGCTCTTTGAGCCCTTCTTCACGACCAAGGTCACCGGGGTGGGGCTGGGGCTCGCGATCGTGAAGAAGATCGTCACCGATCACGGCGGCGAGATCACCGCGGCGAACAGGCCGGGCGGCGG
Organism: uncultured Spirochaetota bacterium; assembly: GCA_937864375.1. Classification (GTDB taxonomy): domain Bacteria; phylum Spirochaetota; class UBA4802; order UBA4802; family UBA5368; genus FW300-bin19. The sequence goes on along the minus strand of CALMJO010000259.1, from coordinate 5,373 downwards.
CGCCGAATTCATCATCTCCCTGGAGCTTCCCTGAGTCTTCACTGACCCGTCATCCAATTTTTCTCTCCCCGGACAATTAGTGATTGAATGCCCGCCGGCACTGCCTGAAGATTGCGCGTATATAACTGTATATGGAGGTCGTGGTTCATGGAAAAGACATACATGGAAGACTTCACCGTGGGCGAAAAGCTCATCTCGCCGGCGCGCACCATCACCGAGTCGGACATCCACGCGTTCGCCGCGCTCACGGGGGACTGGCACCCCATTCACACCGACGTGGAGTTCGCGAAGATCACGCCGTTCGGACAGAGGATCGCGCACGGCCTGCTCACCCTCTGCATCGGCACCGCGCTCCCGTTCAGGCTGGGGCAGTACGTGGCGCTCCCCAAAACCTTCATGGCGTTTTACGGGATCGACAAGCTGCGCTTCGTACACCCCGTCATGATCGGCGACACGATCCACAACGAGGTGGAAGTCCTGGAGCTCACCGCGAAGGACGACGCGCGCGGCGTGGTCACCACGAAGCACTCGATAAAAAACCAGCGCGGCGAGGACGTGTGCGTGTACACCACGCGCATGCTCGTGGGACGCGCGCCCAAAAAATAAAAAGGGTAGGGGGGCCGACGGGCGTACGTGCCAAAAGCGCCCGCCACGGCTTCCCGGAACGGGAACGGGCTTGATGAAGATCGCGGTATTCTCCGACACGCACGGGAACGGGAAAGACCTGCGCGACGCGCTCGCGTGGAGCGGCCCCGACGCGCTCGTGCACCTGGGCGACGGCGTGCGCGAGGCCGGGGACGCCGCGCGCGCAGCCGGGATCGGGTTCATCGGCGTGCGGGGAAATGAAGACTCCGCGTCGGACCTTCCACGGACACGCGTGGCGGGACCTCCCGGGTGTCCCCTTCTCCTCATGCACGGGGACGCGCTCGACCTGAACCCGTACGATTCCGCTTCCAGGTGGGAGGACGCCTTCAGGGGACTGGCCCTGGCCGCGCGCATGGAGGACGCCAGGGGCGTGCTTTACGGCCACACGCACCGGGCGGAGCTTCGCGTCGTCGAGGGCATGCTCGTGTGCAATCCGGGGGACATGTACGTGGGATCATCGACCCCTCCCTCCTTCGCGGAGATTAACAGCGATGCCGGGAGCATGATCGTGCGCCTGGTGGAAAAGCGGAAAGACGGATGGAGTGAAAAAGCAAGAATTGCGCTGCCGCTCTAGCGGCAGCGCGGACCTCCCCTAGTTGTCCTTTATTGAATCGGCGAAGTCCATCACGCAGTTGTACCGGTAGGTCTTGTGCGGCCGAATGGACACGCCCACGAAGTTCACGTTTTTTTCCATGATGTTCCTGCGGTGCCCGCGGCTGGGCACCCCGTCGTCAATCAAGAGCTGCAGCACGATCTCCAGCGGGTCGGACGGCCCATAGGAGCAGTTTTCCCAGGGGCCCGTGTAGGGTCCCGTGAAGGTGCCGTGCCTGCGCACGCGCGAGGCGGCGTCGGCGCCGGACGAGCTCACGTGCCCGGTTGCGCCGGTGGCGCCCAGGTCCGTGGCGTGGTCGCGCGCGGCGAGAGAGAGGGCCTTCGATGGCGCAAGAGGGTGCAGGGGCTTCCATGCGAGCATCTCGTTGTAGCTACAACGAGATGCTCGCATGGAAGCCCCTGCACCCTCTTGCGCCATCGAAGGCCCTCTCTCTCGCCGCGCGCGACCACGCCACGGACCTGGGCGCCACCGGCGCAACCGGGCACGTGAGCTCGTCCGGCGCCGACGCCGCCTCGCGCGTGCGCAGGCACGGCACCTTCACGGGACCCTACACGGGCCCCTGGGAAAACTGCTCCTATGGGCCGTCCGACCCGCTGGAGATCGTGCTGCAGCTCTTGATTGACGACGGGGTGCCCAGCCGCGGGCACCGCAGGAACATCATGGAAAAAAACGTGAACTTCGTGGGCGTGTCCATTCGGCCGCACAAGACCTACCGGTACAACTGCGTGATGGACTTCGCCGATTCAATAAAGGACAACTAGGGGAGGTCCGCGCTGCCGCTAGAGCGGCAGCGCAATTCTTGCTTTTTCACTCCATCCGTCTTTCCGCTTTTCCACCAGGCGCACGATCATGCTCCCGGCATCGCTGTTAATCTCCGCGAAGGAGGGAGGGGTCGATGATCCCACGTACATGTCCCCCGGATTGCACACGAGCATGCCCTCGACGACGCGAAGCTCCGCCCGGTGCGTGTGGCCGTAAAGCACGCCCCTGGCGTCCTCCATGCGCGCGGCCAGGGCCAGTCCCCTGAAGGCGTCCTCCCACCTGGAAGCGGAATCGTACGGGTTCAGGTCGAGCGCGTCCCCGTGCATGAGGAGAAGGGGACACCCGGGAGGTCCCGCCACGCGTGTCCGTGGAAGGTCCGACGCGGAGTCTTCATTTCCCCGCACGCCGATGAACCCGATCCCGGCTGCGCGCGCGGCGTCCCCGGCCTCGCGCACGCCGTCGCCCAGGTGCACGAGCGCGTCGGGGCCGCTCCACGCGAGCGCGTCGCGCAGGTCTTTCCCGTTCCCGTGCGTGTCGGAGAATACCGCGATCTTCATCAAGCCCGTTCCCGTTCCGGGAAGCCGTGGCGGGCGCTTTTGGCACGTACGCCCGTCGGCCCCCCTACCCTTTTTATTTTTTGGGCGCGCGTCCCACGAGCATGCGCGTGGTGTACACGCACACGTCCTCGCCGCGCTGGTTTTTTATCGAGTGCTTCGTGGTGACCACGCCGCGCGCGTCGTCCTTCGCGGTGAGCTCCAGGACTTCCACCTCGTTGTGGATCGTGTCGCCGATCATGACGGGGTGTACGAAGCGCAGCTTGTCGATCCCGTAAAACGCCATGAAGGTTTTGGGGAGCGCCACGTACTGCCCCAGCCTGAACGGGAGCGCGGTGCCGATGCAGAGGGTGAGCAGGCCGTGCGCGATCCTCTGTCCGAACGGCGTGATCTTCGCGAACTCCACGTCGGTGTGAATGGGGTGCCAGTCCCCCGTGAGCGCGGCGAACGCGTGGATGTCCGACTCGGTGATGGTGCGCGCCGGCGAGATGAGCTTTTCGCCCACGGTGAAGTCTTCCATGTATGTCTTTTCCATGAACCACGACCTCCATATACAGTTATATACGCGCAATCTTCAGGCAGTGCCGGCGGGCATTCAATCACTAATTGTCCGGGGAGAGAAAAATTGGATGACGGGTCAGTGAAGACTCAGGGAAGCTCCAGGGAGATGATGAATTCGGCGCCGCCGCCCGGCCTGTTCGCCGCGGTGATCTCGCCGCCGTGATCGGTGACGATCTTCTTCACGATCGCGAGCCCCAGCCCCACCCCGGTGACCTTGGTCGTGAAGAAGGGCTCAAAGAGCCGCTCCATGTCGTCGGGCTTGATCCCGGGGCCCGAGTCGCGGACCGCGATCCTGACGTGCGTGTCCTCCACGCAGGTGGCGATCTCGATCCTCCCGCCCTGAGGCGTGAGGTCCATGGCGTTCTGCACCAGGTTCAGGAGCACCTGCTTCATCTGGTTGAAGTCCGACTTCACGAGGGGGATGTCGTCCATGAGATTCAGGCGTATCTCGATCCGGCGCTCCTGGAAGAGGTTGCGCAGCAGGTCCACCGTGTCCTTGATCACGTCGTTCACGCTGTTGAATTCCCTGATGTACGGCGCGGGCCGGGTGAAATCCATCACGTTCGAAAGCACCTTCTCCAACCGCTCCGACTCCTTGAGGATGACCTCGGCGGCACTGTGGATCATCTCCTCTTTTTTCGCCCCGACCCGGGAAAGCTGCTCCACGCGGCGCGCGTATCCCCCCACCGTCACTAATGGGTTCCGTATCTCGTGCGCGATGTGGGAGGCGATGCGCCCCACGGCCGCGAGCTTTTCCGATTCGACTATGGCCTCCTGGCGGTCGGTGAGCTTCTGCATCTCCTTCTTGAGCAGGGACAGGTTGTTGTAGCTCTCGATCGAGAGCGAGGCCTGGAAGGCGAAGATCGACAGGAGCTCGATGCTGTCGTTGCCGATGGGCATCTGGTTGAACTTGTTGTCGGCCACGATGACGCCGATGGGCTTGTTCCCGGCCATGAGCGGCACGATCACGAACTCGTTCACGTCGATGAACGCGCGCAGCTCCTCGCTCACACGCTCGTCGCGCCCCGCGTCGAACACGTGGATGTTCTCCACTCCCTGCATCGCGCTCACCAGGAGGTTCCCCTCGTCAAGGGGGAAATGGGCCGAAAGCACCCTGCCCAGGAGCTGCATGCCCTTGCGGATGGTTTTACCCTGGTCCTTGATCTGCGCCATGACGTTGAGCTTGCCCGGGGGAAGATTGCTCCAGATCTCGATCGCCTCGTCCAGCGAATCCGGCCCCACCGCCATCTTGCCGGAAAGCGCCTGAGAAGCCCCGTCCACGAGGAAGAGCATGGCCCTGTTGAAACCCAGGCCCGATCCAGAGGTCACCCCGGTGAGTATGGTGTAGAGCACCGTGTCGATCTCCGAGTCGCGCTGGATCGATTCCGAGATCTGGCTTATGAGGCTGATCTGGTAGTCCTTGCGGCACTTGCTCGTGATGTCGTCGATCACCATGATCACCTGGCTCGCCCCCCGCTGGTCGATCCGCGAGAACTTGATGTCGGCGATGACGCTGATCCGGTTGCGCGAGAGGAGGTGCGTCCTCTCCAAGATCGCGGTCTCTCCCTCCTTCTTTACGCCCAAGAGCGCCTCCATGATCCTTCCGGTAAGGAACACGAACACGTCCTCGACCCTCTTGCCGTAGATCTCCTCGCGGTCGTACTGGAACTTCTTGCAGAAGGACTCGTTCGCGAACACGATCTCGTTTTTCTCGCCGAGCACCAGGAAATAGGAGCTTATTGAAAGGACCACGTTATTGTACATCTCGCGAAGCTGCTCGATCTCGTTCTTCTGCGAGGTGACGATGTCGTCCATGTGCTTCCCGAGCACGGTGAGCTCGTTGAAGAACAGCGCGAGCTCGTCGCGGCCGGACATCCTTTTCACTCCCGTGAAGAAGCGTCCCTTCTTGAATTCACGTATCATTTCGCCTATGAGCTTCAGCCGGTTGAAATAGTAATGCGCGCTGAAGAAATAAACGAGGAAGGCCTGTACAGCGAAAAGCGCGATCACGGGCGCAATGACCAGGAGGGGGAGCCCGTCCGGGGAGGGATTTTTCACCTTGAAGAGCAAATACAGGTAGACAAGGACGGCGACGTCCGGAATGAAGAAGAGTGCGGTCTTGACGATGGAGCCCAGCTTCATGGTGAAAAATACCGCCGGCAATCGTAAATTCAATAATTTGAAGATATTAACCTGTCTCTTATACACATCTCCGAGCCCACGAGACCGTACTAGATC
>CALMJO010000258.1 GCA_937864375.1 uncultured Spirochaetota bacterium | reverse complement strand
CCGCCGATCGTGCTCTCCAGCGCGAAGCCGTCGTCGAGGAGCGGGTCTTTGTCGTCCGCGCGGTGTTCACGAGAGAGGACGGGTCGCCCCCGCGCGCGGGAATCGACCAGGTCGCCGCGGCCCCGGCGCTTTCCTTTGAAAGCGAATCCTACTACGGCGAGTACGGTAGCGGCATAGCGCCCCGCATGTGGAAGGTCGTTCCCGCACGAAGCACGCCGGGCTCCCCTGTCGAGGACTCACTCGACGTGTACCTGTTCCGCCTGGAAGCCGGCCACTACTACCGCCTGCGCGTCAGGAGCGGGATGAACGGCGTGCGCGACCGCGCGGGTAACCGCATGCGCGCCGACTTTACGATCTACTTCAACAGCTGAGCATGGGAATCCAGAAATTCTTCGTCGCGCGCCCGGTCACCGTGATCATGCTCTCGCTCGGAGCGGTCCTCTTTGGCGCGATCGCGCTGGGCAAAATGGAGATCGATCTCCTGCCGCGCATGCGCTACCCGGAGATCTCGGTCATCACGCTCTACCGCGGCGCGCCGCCGGGGGAGATCGAGAGCCTCGTGTCGCGACCGGTCGAGGAGGCGCTCTCGAGCGTGCCGGGGGTGAAGCGCGTGCGCTCCGAGTCCATCGAGGGCGCGAGCATGGTCGTCGCCTCGTTCGAATGGGGGACCGACATGGACTTCGCCGCCATGCGCGTGCGCGAGCGGGCGGACCTCGTTCGCGGCACTCTTCCTCAAGATGCCGAAAAGTCGATTATCGCGCGCTTCGACCCGAACTCCCTCCCGGTAATGGGAATCGCGGTAACCGCGCCCGGGGGAATCGAGGGGCTCAGGGACGAGGTTGAGCAGCGCATCAAGCCGCGCTTCGAGCGAATAGACGGCGTGGGGAGCGCCCGTATCAGCGGGGGACGCGTGCGGGAGATACAGGTGCAGGTTGACATGGCGCGACTCTACGCGCACCGGCTCTCCATACTGGACGTCGCGGAACGGGTGCGTATGTCCAACCAGAATTTTCCCGCGGGCACGGCGCTGCGGGGCGCGAAAGAGTATCTGGTGCGGACCGTGGGCGAGTTCCGCCGTCCGGCCGAAATAGGCGGCGTGATGGTGAAGGCGGACGAGCGCGGGCGGCCCGTGTACGTGAAAGACATCGCCTCGGTAGAGGACTCTTTCAAGGACCGGACCTCGCTGTCGTACTTCGACGGCAGGGAGAGCCTGGGCATTGCGCTCGTCAAGGAATCCGGAAGGAACACGGTCGCCGTCTGCGAAGAGGCGGCGAGGGTCGTTCGCGAGCTTAACGATCATTACCGCGGGCGCATCGAGCTCTCCGTGAGCTATGACTCTTCCGTTTATATACGCGCCGCGGTTTCCAACGTGACCGGGTCGGCCGTCCTGGGGGCGCTCATCACCTTCGCGCTCGTGCTTGTTTTTCTAAAAAAGCTCCGCGTCTCGTTCATCATCATATCGGTCATGCCGGTCTCGGTGATGGGAACGCTCTTCTTCATGTACC
>CALMJO010000257.1 GCA_937864375.1 uncultured Spirochaetota bacterium | reverse complement strand
CGTACGGTGGTGTGAGAGGACGGCGGGTGAAATAATCACCCGCCTCCTACTCGATCCCGTTACCCGGAATATGAACACTTGTCCGTGAACGTCGGGAATGGTCCGCGCCAGAACAAGATAAAAGGAAAAGCACCCCCGGAGCCGTCTTCCCATCGGTCCCCCGTCATTATTTCGCACATCCCGAAGAAGACCGGATGAACGATGCCTGTATCAGCCGTGAAAACGATAAGGTCAGTGAAGCAAGGTGCATGGAATCATGATGTTGAAACGGGGTTGATACGGAGTTGTCGCGGATTACAGGATTGAAACCAGCTCGCCGTCGAAATGGTAAATGGTGCCGTAGAGTTTGAACACGAAGAAGATGATTACGACGGAGAGGAGGATGATGAGCGCGATATGCAGACGGCCGAAGAAATGGTCGGGGATGAACTTCTTCACCTTGCTCAGGAGAATCGCGAGGAAGACCAGGTAGCCGCCCAGCCCCGCGCAGGCCGAAAGTATAAAGATGGTCTTGATGACGGTTCCCACGTCCGCGAAGAGCTTGAAGTCCAGGAACATGCGGAACCCTATGATCCACCAGATGATGATGCCGGGATTGGTGATCGCGATGGTGAACCCGGTAAAGAAGGAGATCCGTTTCTTGTAGACGAGCGGGTACTTGTGCTTGTGGTGGACGTGGTGCTTGTATTCCCTGTAGGTTTTGTAAATGATGAACAGGAGTACGGCGATTCCCAGGATATAGACGAAGATCTGGAAATCCTGGTGGAAAAGGAACTGCCCGAATCCGAACAGGGTGAGCACCCCGTAGATAAGGTCCGAGCTGGCGGAGCCCAGGGCGACCGCGATTGCCGGCTTCAGGTGGCCGTTGAGCGCCTTCTTGGCGACTTCAAGCTGAACCGCGCCGATGGGAATCGCCGAAAGGAATCCCAGGATTGCACCGAAGACGATGACCGCGAGCAGTTTGAATATAAGATATATATCAAAAACCATGGTAAACGATGAATGGCGCCTTTATACTACAGGGTTAAAATGGGTGTCAAGAGAATAAATCATGAATGCCGGTGCCGCCGGGGTCACTTTTTCTTCAGGTAATCCGGCACCGGAAAGGTATAGGGCTGGTGGGTCATGGGGTTGTCGAATACGACGCACACGGTGCTGAAGAGCGCCTCTATCGTTTCGAAGCGGACCACCTCGCGCGGTGTCCCCCGGGCGAAGAGGAGACCCTCCCGCAGCGCGATGATCGTATCGCAGTAATCGGACGCCATGTTCATGTCGTGAAGCGCGGCGATGACCGTCGTACCCTGTGCGGCGCGCTCGTGCAGCAGGTCCATGACCCGGACGGCGTGGCGGATGTCGAGGTGCGAAACGGGCTCGTCAAGGAGGATCACGGGCGATTGCTGTGCGAGCGCGCGCGCGACGTACGCCAGCTGGCGCTCTCCGCCCGAGAGCGCCGTTATGGCGCGCCCGGCCAGGTGCCCAATGCCGGCGGTCGCAAGCGCCGCCGCGACTGCCTCGCGGTCGTGAACGTCATACGGCTGCCAGGGCGCGCGGTGGGGAAAGCGCCCCATGCGCACGAACTCGTCCACGCTGAAGGGCGGCATGCTGTCCATGAACTGGTGGACCACGGCCACCTCTCGCGCGAAGGCGCGCTCGTTCCAGGTGGAAATTTCTTTCCCGCGGAAGAGGACGCTTCCGCCCGAGGGGGCGAGCCAGCCGGAGAGGAGCTTCAGGAGCGTGCTTTTTCCCGCGCCGTTTGGACCTATGAGGGCCGTGAAACCTCCCTCGGGGAGGGAGAGCGTGATTTCCCTGACGGCCATGCGCGCGCCGTACGAGGCGGAGAGTCCGGTCATTTCAAAAAGCGTCATGCTTCGTTCCTCCCCTTCGCGAGGAGGAGCGCCAGGAAGAAGATTCCTCCAAAAAACCCGGTGATGACGCCCGCGGGTATTTCGTAGGGCGGCGCGAGCGCGCGACCGATGGCGTCGGCGAGGGCGAGGAAGGCGCCCCCCGCGATCGCCGAATACGGCAGGAGCCGCCTGTGCGCGGGCCCTGAGACGAGCCGGACTATGTGCGGAATAATGAGACCCACGAAACCGATCACGCCCGCCAGCGCGACCGAGAGCGCGGCGAGCATGGAGCCCAGCCAGAAGATGCGTGCGACGTCGGCGCGCCCCACGCCCAGTCCCCGCGCGAACGCGCCGCCGAACGAGAGTATGTCGAGCCGGCGCGCGTGCAGCCATGCGGCCGCCCCCAGGACGAGCGCGAGGAGCGCGCCCGGTAGGAGTATCGCGTAACGCGCGATTCCCAGGTCCCCCATTAGCCACATGAGCGCGCGGTGCACCTGTTCGGCGCGGCTGAGCGAAAAGAGGAGCATGACGCCCGATGATAATATGAAGGAGAGCGCGATGCCCCCGAGTATGAGCGCGGTGCCTCCCAGGCGCAGCCTCATCGCCAGGAGGTAGACGGCGGCGACGACGGCAACAGCGCCGGAGAATGCGGCGAGCACGATCCAGGGCGCGGAGAGCGAGGCGACGATGGCGACGGTGGCGCCCAGGGAGGCCCCGCCGGACACGCCGATGGTGTAGGGATCGGCCAGGGGGTTCCTGAGGAGCGACTGGAACAGCGCGCCGCTCACGGCAAGCGATGCCCCCACCGCAAGCGCCATGCAGAGGCGCGGCAGCCGGAGGCTTGTGAGCACGATGAATTCAAACGAGTCGCGCTCGCCCGCGAGCGAGCGTGCAAGCGCGAGGGGCGAAATGAAGCCGCTTCCCAGGGAAAGCGAAAGCAGGACCGCTGCAAGCGAACCAATGATGAGGATGGAGGCGAGCAGTCTTCTGTCAACGGTCTTCATTCGTGCGGGCCCCGGCGCATAGTTTCGCGATCCCGTCCACGGCCCGGGCGTAGTCGCCCGGCGTGTAAAAGCAGATCAGGTCCGGATCTATGGAATAAATGCAATTGTTTTTCAGGGCGCCGGGGGGCATGCCGGAGAGCAGTTCGTGAAAGAATCCGGAGGCTCCCTCCATGATGGAGATAATGACGTCCAGGCGCATCCCCATGAGGTATTCCCGCGATATGATTGGGTAGGGCTTGTCGAGCGCGCCGCAGGCGTTGACGCACCCCGCGTCCCGGATGATGCCGTCTATGAAGGACGCGCCTCCCGCGGCTACAAGGGGCTCGTGGGCGATGAACACCGCGACCCGCGGCGTTCCGTGCGGCCTGGGCGCGGAGCGTACGATGAGGTCGTATTCGCGGAGCTTCGTCTCCGCCTCGCCCGACCTCCCGAGCAGGGACGCGAGTTCACGGTAGCCCCGCTCTATGTCGGCGCGCGTGCGGATCCGGGGAAAGGCGCGCACGGGGATACCGGCGAGTCCCAACCGGGAGGTGTCCTGGACCGATTCGTCGTATCGTGACAGGATGATCAGGTCGGGCCTCAGGCCCAGGATGCGCTCCGCATCGGGCGCGATGTAGGTCCCCACGAAGCGGGTATGCGGTCCCGGCGGCCGGTCGTAAGCGGTCACCCCCGCCACGGAATCTCCCGCGCCCAGGTCGACGATCATGCGCGTCACCGAGGGCGAAAGCGAGATGATCTTCGCGGGAGGGCTCCCCGTGTCCGGGGACGCGGGACCTTCGTGCGAGGGCATGACCGTGAACAGCGCCGCCGATGCGGCGGTCATGACGGCGAGCGCGGCGAGGATCGACGCCCAACGGCCTGTGAGGGGACGGGTATTCATCGTATTCGATCGGTCCGCGGGGACCATACCATGTGCTTTGCCCAAACGGGAGAGGTGTCAATACATTTTTGCCAGTCGCGGCCCGGCGAAACCTGGTTGACTTTTCCGCCGAACCGTGATATGAAATGCGCGGGCTCGCATGCGATCAGTCGCGCGGTACCTAATTGGCGGCGCACGGGAACGCAGGCATCCCGGTTCGCCCCGGGCATGGAGGTTTATGGAGGCTCCCGGCATCCTGATCGTCGAAGATGAATTGATCATCGCCACCGACCTAGAGCGGATGTGCCTCAACAAGGGGTACGATGTGCTCGCGACCGCCGCCACGGCGCAGGAGGCGCTGGAGATGGCGAGGGAGATGGCCCCCGACCTGGTGCTCATGGATATTGTCCTCAGGGAGCGCGGCGACGGGATCGAAACGGCGCGCATCATCCGCGACGAGCGCGACGTTCCCTTCATCTTCATCACCGCGCACTCGGACGAGGCGACCATCGCGCGGGCGAAGCAGTCGGGCTCCTACGGCTATCTCCTTAAGCCCGTCAAGGCGATAGAGCTTGCCGTGGCGATCGAGACGGCGCTGTCGCGCCACGACGTGGAAAAGAAGCTGCGCGAGAGCGAGCAGAGGTTCTCCCGGCTCGCGGCGAACTCGCCCGCGATAATCTACCAGTACCGGGT
>CALMJO010000256.1 GCA_937864375.1 uncultured Spirochaetota bacterium | reverse complement strand
GGAGTAAGTACGTCATCCAGCAAGTTTAATGGATGGATCTTCCCGTTGCTCATGGTTGGATTGCTGGGTTTACTTTTTGCTAATTACTATTTTCAGTATTTGCCGGAATCCGTTTTATATCCGGAGCAGGGAAAATTCGCTCCATTCTTCAGCCTTTCCGGCCCTGGTTCACAGTATGCCCCGTTGCTCGTTTCGCTTGGCGCTGCGATAGCGATAGGCTTCCTTGCACAGCGGTCAAGATTTTGCACTATGGGGGCGCTGAGGGATGTCATCCTGATTCGGGACATGCATCTCATGTGGGGGATAACCGCTCTGGTGATTACCGCATTTCTTGTAAATCTTGGTCTTGGGCAGTTTAGGCCGGGATTCGTGGGCCAGCCCATCGCGCATACTGAACATGTGTGGAATTTTCTGGGAATGATGCTCGCAGGGCTGGCGTATGCTCTTGCTGGCGGGTGCCCGGGAAGACAGCTATTCATGGCCGGCGAAGGGGACGCTGATTCAGCGGTATTTATTCTGGGCATGCTTTTTGGTGCAGGCTTTGCACATAATTTTGCGATTGCGAGCTCCCCGGCGGGTGTAGGTATGTGGGGCTCCGCGGCCGTGATAACGGGCATTGTTGCTTGTTCGGTAATTGGCTTTGCAATGAAGCGGAGCAGCTAAGGAGGCACAGAATGACCGGTATTCTTGATTTAAAAGGGCTTTCATGCCCTATTCCGGTGTTTGAGACCAGGAAAAAAATGCAATCGCTCATGAAGGGATGTATAATCGTACTCACAGATTCTCCTACCGCGCGGGATAATATAATCAGGCTTGCGGGTCATGAAGGCTGGAAAGAGAGCGTTGAGATCGAAAATGGAGAGTTTAAAATCACGCTTAACAAGTGATGAAACTATAGTTCTTATAAGCACGGACGGAGTACCCTGGTGATTTATCTGGACAATGCAGCGACATCCTGGCCGAAGCCGCCGGGTGTATTAAAAGCCATGACCGGTTTTATGGAGGGCATCGGGGCAAATCCCGGGAGATCCGGGCATCGCTTGTCGGTTGATGCGGCACGCGTCATATTTGGCGCGCGCGAAAAGATATCAGGGCTGTTTTCCAGCGGGGTTCCGTCCAGGGTTTTATTCACTTCCAATGCGACAAGCGCATTGAACCTTGCCCTGAGAGGCTTTCTGAAAAAGGGTGCAAACGTCCTTACCACGGGAATGGAGCATAATTCCGTGATGCGCACTTTGAATGACCTGAAATCCCAGGGCATTTCCTACACGATTATTCCAACATCTCCCCGGGGGGCATGCGATCCTCAATCGATTCCCGGATTGATAACGCGTGACACGGTACTTATTGTCGTGAATCATGGTTCGAACGTCAACGGTACGGTCCAGGATATACGGGCGATCGGAAAAATAGCCAAGGAGCGAGGGGTATTGCTTCTCGTGGATGCCGCACAAACTGCGGGAATTCTTGATATCGACATGAAAAGGGATACTGTCGATATGCTGGCATTTACCGGACACAAGGCCTTGTTCGGACCGCAGGGAACGGGCGGCCTGGTCCTTGGACCGGGAATGGATCATGTACGGCTGCGCACGATACTTACTGGAGGAACAGGAAGCAAATCGGAATCCGAACTTCAGCCGGACTTTCTTCCGGATAAATATGAAAGCGGTACTCCCAATACCGTGGGCATTGCGGGGCTTGCGGCAGGCATAGATTTCATCCTCGACACCGGGCTTGACGCGATACGAAGCCGAGAATCGGAACATTATGAGTTTCTACGAAGCAGCCTGGAGAAAATAGACAGGGTAAAAGTGCTTCCACCCGGCGGAACCGAGCATCCCCTCGCGACCATATCATTCGTGATTGAGGGTAAATCGCCCGCCGAAGCGGGCTTGGCGCTTGACGAGTCGTATTCCATCATGTGCCGTGTAGGTATGCATTGCAGCCCGCTGTCACATCGAACCATCGGCACGTTTCCCCATGGTACCGTTCGGCTAAGCCCTGGTTTTTTTACCAGCCGGGAGGAATTGAGCCAAACCGTAGAGGCGATCAGGGAGATCTCATCTCATAACTGATTTGGTTCGATCGTCGAGGATGTTATCCACTGCAGGTAGTCGGGATGACCGTCCCTGATTGGAAGAGAAATTATTTCGGGCACCTCGTACGGATGCACGGAAAGGATGGCTTCACGGAGCCGGTTGAATAGCGCGCCCCTGGTCTTGATAATCAACAGGCTTTCCTGGTCCCTGCATAGCTCATTTTTCCAGGTATACACCGACACCAACCCGCTCACGATATTCACGCACGCTGCGAGGCGGCCGGGAACTACCAGGTCCGCAATTTTCTCAGCCGTTTGCAGGTTTGGAACAGTGCAAAATACAACGATGTATTCGGACATGGCTGATTCCTCTGCTTGCAGTATTCAAATTTGGAGACTCATGAGACAAGTATACTAGGATGTCATTCCCGCTGGTTCAAACAAAATTCGCGGAATTTTTCTAAATTCTGGAATAAATAATTGAATTTGATATAGTGCGGTTTGATAGTACGGAATAATCGGGACATGGATGTGAGAGATGATACAGGTTTATGCGCTTAAAAAAAGTTTTTCCATAAGGAAAAGCGGATTGTTCCAGCAGCCTTCCTGCATCAGGGCCGTGGATGGAATCAGCTTCACAATTCCCCGGGGGCATACGCTCGGAATGGTGGGTGAAAGCGGCAGTGGCAAATCGACCGCTGCGCGGGCCATGCTGAGGCTTATAGAGCCGGATAACGGGAGCGTGATCGTTGATGGAACCAACGTGGGTTCGCTCTCCCGGCATGACCTGAGGCTTTTCAGAAGAAATATGCAGATCGTATTCCAGGATCCCTACGGCGCGCTCAACCCAAGGATGACCGTCGGAAAAATTGTTTCCGAGGCGCTCAAGACCCATACGAGTATGACCATAAAAGAAATGAAGGATCGCACCATGAAGCTTCTCGAAATCACGGGGCTTCAGGGCGATCATTACGACCGCTACCCGCACGAATTCAGCGGGGGGCAGAGACAGCGAATCGGCATTGCACGCGCAATTGCGTTGAATCCCAAGTTCATCGTTCTGGACGAGCCGGTGTCCGCTCTCGATGTTTCGATCCAGGGACAGATTCTCAATCTTCTGGCCGAGCTCAGGGAGCGGCTTTCTTTAACCTACCTTTTCGTTGCGCACGATCTGGCCGTGGTGGAGCACATCAGCGACAGGATCGTGGTGATGTATCTTGGAAAAATCGTGGAGGAGAATTCAAAAATCGGCCTGTACCGTGAGCCCCTGCATCCCTACACGAAAAGCCTGCTCAAGTCCATCCCGGAAAAAAAGCCCGTGAAACACGGTTTCGCGGCGCTGAGGGGCGAGATTCCTTCCCCGGAAAATCCGCCCCCCGGCTGTCATTTCAGCCCGCGCTGTCCACACGTAATGGACGTATGCCGGGAGGTGTATCCGTACAGCAGGAATATCGGCGATGCGAAGGTTGCGTGCCACCTTTACTGACTGTGATTCGAGTCGGTCCCCGGTGCCGATTTTTCCTGAAGGAACCTGTACCGATCTTCGAGGACACCGCTGGCATGAAATGTTTTTGGCGTGTATTTCAAGGGGCTCGGCATTATCGTGATAATCCTGATCACCTCGTCCCTTGATAAGTGCTCGACCTTCTTGTTAAAGTGAACGCGTGCCGCTTCCCCGATTCCAAAAACCCCCTTGCCCAGTTCGATGTAATTAAGGTATAGCTCCATAATCCTTTTCTTTGGAATGACCAGTTCCATGGTGAGCGCGGATATGATTTCCAGGTATTTTCTGAGGTAGGTTTTTGACGGCCAGAGAAACAGGGTGCGCGCCAGCTGCTGGGTGATGGTGCTTCCCCCTACGTACAATCCGCCCAGGCTCTTGTTGACGGAATACGCGCGTTTAAGGGATTCAAGCTCAATGCCATGGTGGGTGGAAAATCTCCTGTCCTCGCTCATGATAACCAGGCGGGGGATCAAGGGAGTCATTTTATCCAGCGGGACGAAGATCATCTCCTTGATTTCATGATGCTCGACGAGCTTTCTATACTGGATGAGGGCGGATGAAGGCGGATTCAGCCTGGAGTACGCAAAGGAAAACGCCAGGATAACGATGAAGAACAGCAGGTGCAGGGAAACAAGCAGCAGTACGAAATACTTGAGTATTCGGAATATCAAACCCATACATGCTCGCCTATGCGCGGGCGCACGACGGTGCCGGCGCGGTAAAGTTATTTGCTGACCTTGAAGAACTCGATATGGGAGTTCAGGGCTTCCGTCTGCGCATTGATCTCCTCGGCGGACGAGGCGATCTCCTGGGCGCTCACGGTGAGCGACTGTGTTATTTCATTGATCTGGTCCACGGTCGTGATCATCTGCTCGCTTGTCGCCGCCGATATGCTGTCGGCCATTTCCATTACGCGGCGTGTATCGCCAAGAACCGTATCGCTGAAGCGCTCCTGTGCCTTCGCGAATTCGGCGATTTTATTCACAAGCTCATCGGTCATATGAACATTATTGATGATAATTGCAAGCGCATTTGAAGTCGCGTCGACATATTCCCTGCCGCTGGCGCGATCATCTCGCCGATGATGAAGAGAAAAAGGGCCTGGGGAAGGGACACGAGCACTTAAAGGTAAAGGCCCAGCACGACCATGAGAACAGGGCCTCCCGCACACCCCGTGCAAAGGAAGATAAAACCATAACGCGGATATGCATTGACGAACACTTCGAGCGATGCCCTGTCCACCGAGCGTTGATCGGAGAGCAGGCCGGTAATATCATTTTTTGTGTTGCCGATTAGCGGAAGAAGAGTATGGTAAAAGTGATGATTATGGGAGGAGCGAGGAGGGCGGTGATTTTAAATATGGAAAAGAAATCTGAAAGCCCGATCGAGGCGATGATACTCGTGAAGTAAAATGCCGGATGTACGGTATATAATAC